>CAIUHT010000404.1 GCA_903898975.1 uncultured Planctomycetaceae bacterium | reverse complement strand
GTCTGGTCTGGCGTCTTGGTTCCCAGGCGGTTGCCCTTTGTTAAGCTGGCCCGGTCCACTTTGGGCCGTTGGCACCTGCCGCAAAAAGGAACCGCGTTCGACCGTCATTGCGGTCGATCGTCAGTCTTCCCAGTTTGCCAAGGTGGGGAAGTTACGACGGGCTAGAAGCCTGCCCGGTGGCTGTTTTGTAACTTGTATCACGGCGTTCCCGGCAGGCTGTGTTTCGCTCTTTACCCTGTTTCTTGGGCTGTGTTATACGCCCTCCCGCGACTGAGACACGCCGCTACCCAAGTCGGGTGGGCGCTCTCTCGCTCCTCCCCTCGCCGTCGCTTCTTGCGGCTGCTCCTCTCCTTCTCGACTCTCCCTCCTCGGCCCCCGTCGTCGCCCCTCCCGATTCCCCGGGGGCGTGGCCTGACGGGTCAGCGATCTCTCCCGGGCCTCTTCGCCCAACCCTCCCCCTCCGCTCTCTCTTCACTCCTCTCCTGCGACCTGCTCGCGACATCAGGGAGTTTCCCGTGCGCACACACTGGCATATTGGATTGGTGTTTCTGACGGTGGCTGTCTGTCTGGGTGCCGCCCGCTCCTCCCTGGCGGCCCGCATCGAAGCGGACCCGACCAAGGTCTATCACCTGCGGAAGAAACACGGTCCGTGGATGATCAAGGTCTCCAGCTTCTCGGGCGAAACTCCCGAGCAGCGCGACAACGCCCAACAGGCCGCCAACCAGCTCGTCGCCTTCCTGCGGGCGAAAAACATCCCCGCCTATCTCTACGAGCAGGCCGAGCAGATCGAAGACATCGAGACCTACAACAGCAAGCGGCAACTCCGCCGTCGCCATTACACCGCCCAGCATGGTGAGATTGCCGTCCTCGCCGGGAACTACCCCAGCGTCGACGACAAGGTCGCGCAACAGACCCTCAAGTACATCAAGAAGCTGACCCCCAAGGTGACCGTCCAGCACCATGGCGAAGAGACCCAGCACCCGGTCAACCTCGCCAAGGCGTTCCTGGCCCCCAATCCGCTCCTCCCCGCCGAGGAACTCCGCCAGCGCACCCGCGACCCGCTGCTGCTGGCCCTCAACTCGGGCAAGGCGAACTCACTGCTCGAGAACCGCGGGAAATACACCCTGATGATCGGCTCTTTCTATGGAAAGTCCGAGATCAAGCCCACCCAGTTCGCCAGCTTTGAACGCGACCTCGCCGACAAAGACAAGGTCTCGCTCGACTGGGCCGCGGAAAGCGCCCAGGAGATGGCCGCCGTCCTCCGCAACCGTTACAAGCTCGAGGCCTTCGTCTACCATGAGCGGTTCCGCTCGATCGTGACGGTTGGTTCCTACAACGACCGCAACGATCCCGAGCTGCAGCGGCTGCTCGAGCAGCTCAAGGCCCGCGAGAAAGTCGATCCCGTCAGCAAGCAGAAAGTGCTGGTGGGTGAGATGATCCACCTCATGGACCGCGACGGCAAAACGCCGCTCAAGTCCTGGACCGTCGAGCCCACGCCGCAGATCATGGAAGTTCCCCGCCTGTAGCCACAACGCCGTGGCCCGCGACGGGGTGGCCCCACTCCCCAACTCCCGTCCGCCATGCCCTCGTTCGAACCGCTCGTCCTCTCCAGTCGCAACCGCAAGAAGGCGGGCGAGATCGCCGAGATCCTCGCCCCCTGGCAGATCAGCCTGCAGTCCATCGCCGACTTTCCGGACGTGGGCGAAATCGACGAAGACGCCGACTCCTTCCTGGGCAACGCCCTCAAGAAAGCCCAGGGCCCCGCTCGCCAGCTGGGACGCTGGGTCCTGGGTGAGGACAGTGGCCTCGCCGTCGACCACCTGCAGGGTCGCCCCGGCATTCACTCGGCCCGGTACAGTGGCCCGCAAGCCACCGATCAGTCGAACAACGAAAAGCTGCAGAGCGAACTTTCCGGCGTCCCCCTCGAGCGGCGGACCGCCGGTTACGTCTGCACCATCGCCCTCTGCGACCCACAGGGAGAACTCCGCGCCTCCGCCCAGGGAACCTGCCGGGGCCTCATTCTCGACGCCCCGCGCGGGACCAACGGGTTTGGCTACGACCCGTACTTCCTGGTCCGCGAATATGGCCGAACCTTTGGTGAACTCTCGCCTCGCGTCAAACACCAGATCAGCCACCGCGCCCGCGCGTTTTCCTTGCTGATTCCCCAACTGCTGCGGCTCCGCGACGAACTGACGGCAACTCGTTAGCCGCCGGCTTCGTGCCGCGGTTCGCCAGCCACCCGTTCTCGAACTGGCGGCCACCTCTCCCGACCAGTTCCAGCGAGTGCCCCCGCGCAGTTGTCCCGCGAGCCCGCAGGAGCCTGCGTCACTCCGCCAGCTCTCTTCACCGGTCGGACGGAACTCCTCGCCGGTTGGAACGCCCTCCTCGGTGGAACTCGGCGCGGTGAGACGGGCGACCTGCCTGCAATGGCACTGGCGCGCTGAGCTGCGCCACACGCTTCAGCCCCGGGACCGTGGGCGAATGGACCGTCGGCGTCGCAGCGCGCCACGCCCGTGCTGAGGGGCCGACCATCACTGGTGTTGCTCAGGGCGTCGCGGGTTTGCGCGGCTCGGGGTCGCGTTTCCCCCGTGGTTTGCCCCTTGGTTTGTCCCGTGGTTCCCCCCGTGGTTTGTCTGGCGGCTGGCTATTCCCGCCGGGTGGTCCGGGTGGTCCCTCGGGAGGACCACTGGCAGGTCGGGCCCCTGTCCCCGCTGCTCCATTCCCGGAGACGGGTCGCCCGAAGCCTGCGGGACGAGTCTTGGCCGCTCGCCGGAGCCTGGGGACCAGCTCAGCCCACAGTTCCCGCCCATACGCTGCCAGGACCCGCTCGCGGGCATCTTCCAAAGAGAGCGACCCGACCTCGCGTTCGGTCACCTGCAGCAGGTGGACTCCAGACTCCCCTTCGAGCGGGCCCGCCAGTTCACCCACCCCCCGTTCAAAGGCGGGACCCGCCAGATCGGGCGGGACGGTTCCCGTGCGGGAGAACCATCCGAGGTCCCCCCCCAGGTCCCGGCTTGGGGCCTGCGACAGTTTCCGCGCGGCGTCGCCAAAGTCGAGTTCCCCGCGTTCGACCTGGCTGCGTACCTCCCGCAGCCGGGTCAGCGCCGCCTCGCGTTCCCCCCGATCGGTCCGAGGGACCTTCAGAAAGATCTGCCGGGCCCGCACCCGGGTGCCGTCGTACCAGTCGCGATGCTGCTCGAAGTGGTTGCGCCAGGCGCGCCCCTCATCGTGGGTCTCGACAAGCCGGCGCCAGCCGAGGCGAAAGGTGAACTCCTGGCGGAGTTCCTCCAGCGACCCGAACTCGCGGGCGAGGCGTTGGGTGGCCTGTTCCGGATCGCGGTCCGCCGCGTCGAGCACATGCTTGAGGGCGCGTTCGACTTCTTCGGGGTGCGGAGTCAGCTTCTTCTGCCGCAGATGCTGCTCGACCAACTGGCGATCGACCCACTGCGCAAGCAGCGCATCGCGGTCATCCCGTTGCCGGGCGGGAGGAATGCCATTCAGCCGGCAGAACCGCTCGAAGTCGGCCTCAGTCAGCGGCTCGCCATTGACTTCGACCATTGGTGCAGGTCGATTCCCCACCTGGTCGAGCGTTCTCAGGGCCAGCGCGGGTGTGGGCCGGGGCATCCAGCTGGCCGCCAGGAGCCATACTGATCCACCCGGTTGGGCCAACAGGGCCAGCCAGGCTGCGAACGCCGCCACGAGCCAGCGGTTGGGCATGGCCTGACCGGCCAGGATCGCTGGCGGGAGCGTGCCCTGAAAAATTGGGTCGGGGGGACGGGAGGGTTGCAGCTCAAAGCACCGTGCTGAGCAAGGGGCTGCGTAGTTTTCGGCCTCGGTCACACGGTCACTTTCCGGCCTGGAAGTCACCCCAACACTCCCGGCGCAGACTTGGAGCACTCGTATCAAGGTCGGCTCACCACAGGTCGAGGAAGTTTGTGAATCGTTGGCAGTGTCGCGTCGCAAGAGATGGCTGGGTCGACCAACGCGCCGGCGGGGATCGCCGAGGGACTGAGCGGAGAGCTGCCGGGGGACGCCCCGCACGCAGCATTCTCCCGGGTTGGCTGGTCGCGAGGCAAGTCGGCCCGGGGTGTGGGCGAGTCGCCTGATAATCGTGTCTGTCGAGCAGTGTCCGGATGGCTCAACCGGTCGCCTGGCTGGGCAAGGAGGAACCCCCCGCGCCTGAGCGCAGTGGGGCGGCATGATTAGAGACGATGGTCGGCAAGCGAGCCCGATTGTGCGTGCGGAAAAGATCACGACCGACCCGATGTCGAATGTCCGGGGATTCATGCGGCCGAATGGTTCCCGCCTGGGCCGACATAGATCCGGTCAGGATGGGAAAGCTACCGGGGAATCTGGCCCCTGTGATGAGTCAGTGGGCGATGGAACAGCGACCGGCCCGCAGGCCACCGGCCGAGGGGCAGATGGCCGAGGGGCAGTCTGAGATGCTGACAGCAAAGGGTGGGCGCGGCATTGTGGGGACCTGCTGGTTGGACGCGTTGATCGCGATGGAGATTCGCTCTTGGCGAACCGGGGTTGGGACCGAAGCGGCAGATCAGGACTTTCGCCCGATGTTCCCGGGACTCAACTGAAGAACGCAGTTTGTGGAATGCCGCCAGTTCGGCCTGATGGGACACCGGTTCTTCATGATTTATTCAAGTTGCCTTTGCTATTCTGGTCGTCCGGTTGTCGGGCGGCACTGACGGTCAGGGTGTCTGGCCGGCGTGTCATGGGGTGGTCGGCTCGACGCTTGTGGATTTCGTGGGGGTTAT
Source organism: uncultured Planctomycetaceae bacterium (assembly GCA_903898975.1). Classification (GTDB taxonomy): domain Bacteria; phylum Planctomycetota; class Planctomycetia; order Planctomycetales; family Planctomycetaceae; genus UBA10511. Next base: position 7,628 of record CAIUHT010000404.1, on the reverse strand, counting down.
CCAGATGGTCAACGAAGAATCACTGGTCGCGGCACTCACTGGCAGTCCTGGTGTCAGCGGGCAGAAACAAACAATTTGTGCCGGACGGCCCGGCTTCAGGGAGCGCCTCCGACCAGGGGACTGGCGGTGGCTGTCCCTGTCCCTGTTAGTGGCAGTGGCGGCGGTGGGAGTGTGCAGTGGTTGCGGACAACCAGAGGTCAAGCCGCGGCAATCCGCCGACACCGGTGAATCTGAAGAACAGATCGCCCCGCCTCCCCCGCTGCAGCCCGCCGTGGCGGATCTCCAGCAGGCGCAAGCGCGGTGGTCGGCCCGGCGGCCGTTTTTGATCTCCCCGGCACTTGAAGGGGTGCTGCTGCAGAACACCAGCGGGGCCATCGAGGCCGTGGGGCTCAAGGATCGCAAGCCCAAGTTCCAGATCCCGGGGCTGACCGAGGAAGCCTCGACGTTTGCCATTTCCCCCGACGGGTTGCTGGGTGTCACGGGCACCGTGCGGGGGTCGATGTACCTGTGGAGTCCCCCCAGCCAGGAGCCACTGGACGAGTTTGCCCGACTGGACAGGTTGGGGCCCGGAAACGCCCGGCTGATTCCCCTCGCGGGATCACGGATCACGGCGACCGACCTGCATCCGACGCTGCCGGAAGTTGCCGTTGGAACACTCGAGGGGGATGTGCTGAAACAGCTGATCCCCCCGCCCGAACGGGAGATCCTGGTCTCGGAGGGGGCTCTCCCGGGAACCCTGGCGTTCTCCGCCGATGGGCAATTGCTGGCAGTGGCAACGGAGGGGGGAGAGGTCGCGGTGTGGAAAGTTGAGGATCGGTCCCGCCAGGCCAACCTGCGGGGGCTGTCGGGACGGGTGAGCAGCCTGGTGATCACCGCTGAGGGCGGGTGGCTGTGTGCGGGAACGGATCGGGGCGAGATCGGCTTCTGGAACCTGGGTGCGAATGGTGCCCTGACGCGGATCATGGCCCACGCGGGGGGGGTCAGGCAGTTGGCACTGCTCGATTCGGGATCGGTGCTGCTGAGCCTCGGGATGAATGGCGACCTGGCCGCGCATCCGATCCCCCCGGGTGTCGACCTGGCGAACCTGGGAGCCGCCCCCCGGTCAGCGCGGGTCTCAGGTTCGGGGACTAAACTGGGTGTGATCACCGGGTCGGGACAGCTGCAATTGTGGGCGGCCGAGGGGGGACAGCCCCGGGACCTGGTCCCGGGAGCGACGGCGGGCCGTTTGTTGGAGTTCAGTCCAGACGAGCAGCAACTGGTGGCAGTCACCGGTCCCCAGCGAGTGCAGTTGATCTCGGGAGGAGCGACCGCGCAAGTGCGGGAATTAGTCCCCCGCTCCGGAAGTGTGCGGGCCATCGCCTTCAACGGACCACAGACGGGCTTGCTGGCCGTGGGAGACGAGGGACTCGACTTCTGGCGCCTCTCGGGAAACCGGGAGCAGGAGCTCACGTTGCCGACCGCCGCTCTCAGCGAGGTCTCTCCGACGAGCCGCCTCGCCTTGCAGGTGGCGAATGATGGCAGCCTTGGGCTATATGACCTGACCCTGGGGCGGGGGGTGGCCAGCTGCGCGGGGCTGTCCGAGCGTCCGGTGCTGGTCACCGCTGCGGAGGACGGTTCGGCGTATGCCGCCGCCTCGGCTCGTGGCGAGATCTGTGTCTGGTCCCAGCGCGGAGGGGAACCGCTGGCCGAGTTTCGGACCGGAGGGGTGGCCGTCTCGGTCCTGCGAATCTCCCGCGAGGGGTTGCTGCTTGCCGCCTGTCAGGATGGGCGGCTGCTGGCCTGGAACCTGCCCCAGGACGAGGCGGGGTCGCCCGGTCCCCTCTCCGACGGGGAGCTGTTGCTCGCGGGCTCGGCGGACGCGGCGAAGGTGCTGGTGCAGACCGCGGAGCGGGGTCTCGCCACGCTCGACCTGGCCAGCGGCACCCGCGAGGCGGTGCCGCTGGACTGGGCCAGTCGCGAGCTCGAGCGGGTCGCGATCGGGGGTGCGACGGTCGCGTTGGGCTGGCAGCGGGGGGGGCTGGAACTGCTGCGCGGGGAGGTCCAGACCGCCTTGTCGGGCTGGGACTCCGCCCCCGACGCCCTGGTGGTCAGCCCGCAGGGGGATCGAGTCGCGGCGGTCCGGGGATCAGACTTGCGTTGGTGGAAACTGGTCGCCCAGCCTGGCCCCCCGTTGCGCGACGCGGGGGTGGCCATCACCCGGCTCACCGAGCATCCGCAGGGCAAGCTGCTGGCTCTCGTGCTGGAGACGGGGGGAGTCGAACTGCGGCGGACCGAAACCGGGGAGCTGCTGCAGACCCTCCCGACGAACGGAGTCGCCGACCTCGCCTGGCAACCGGAGGGGGACGGTTTGTGGATTCTCACCTCCCAGGGGACCGTGGAAAGTTGGACCGTGGGGCAAGCTGCGGCGACGTGGGCGTCGCTTCCGTATCCCAACGCCCTTCAAGTGCTGACCGCGGGAGCCCGACCCCAGGTCGTCACGTCACAGGCGGTGGTCGAACTCGAAGCCGAAACGGGACAGGAGGTGACACGCTGGGGGACCGGAGAGAGCCCCCTCGTCGGGGCGGGCACCTCGGCGGACGGCACGCAGGTGCTGCTGGCCGAGACCAGTGGGCAGGTCACGGTCTGGGGTGGCTCGCCCCGTGAAAAGCTGGGGTCATGGAAGCAGAACGAAACACCGACGCTGGCCCGGCTCTCCGCCGACGGGGGCCTGGCCCTGGTGACCACCAGTGGGCCGGCCGCCGAATTGCGAAGTTGTCCTGAGGGGCGCCTGGTCCACAGGTGGGACTTGGCCGGCCCGGCCCGAAATGCGTTGCTGGCCGGTTCTCCGACCAACCCCCGAGCTGTTGTCCAACTCGACGACTTTTCGGTCTGGGATTGGCTCGGCACCGGTTCCGGGGGACGCCTGCCAGGCCTGGACGAGTCTCGGGCCGTTGCACTCGTCGGAAAGGGCCCTTCCCTCTGGGCGGCTGGGAAAGAGGGGGTTGTCCGCCGACAACCGCTCGAACTCGAGGGCTCGGCGACCCTCGCCGGCGAGGCGGAGCCCCGTCTCTGGTTCTCTGCCGATGGCAGCCGCTTGTCGGCGTGGAGCGGGGGCCCGGTTGTGACCTGGCAGTTCGACGGGTCACCTGCCAGCGAGACTCCAATTCCTCAGGGAGCCGTCTCGGTGATTCCGTCGCCCAGCCGACGGCACTGGCTGGTGTTGACCGACTCTGGTGGCTCGATTCAACCAGCGCCGGGCATCTCGGGAGACTCGGTGGGTCTCCGGGTACCGGCAGCACCCAGGCTGGGGGGCTGGAGTGCGGGTGGCCAGTCGGTCGTGCTCGCGGGAGACAATGAGCAACTGGTCTGGTTTGATCCGGCCACGGGGCAGATGCAGGATGAGATCTCGGCCGCGACCGCGGACTGCGTGGAGTTGCTGCCAGGAGATGTGGCGGGGTCGATTCTGAGTCGAAATCTGGGGGGCCAGGCTCGACGGTGGGCGCCACGCTTGGCAATGCAGCGGCGGACAGACCGCAAGAAGCTGGTGCTGATGTCCGAGGAGGGAGGAACGGTGGCGACCCTTGCGGAAGATGGTCGCTTGCGGGTGCAGACCCTGCGGTCGGAGCCCGCCGGGGACGGAGTCCTGCTCAAGGGACGGGCTACGGGCCTGGCGCTCTCCAAGGGTGACGGTCCGCTGGCGGTGCTGCTGGGGAACCAGCTGTTGAGCCTGAACCGCCAGTCGCTGCAGACCCTGCACACGATCTCGCTGCCCAACGTCGGGCTGTCGCTGGCCCCGCTCCCCGAGCCTGGGGAGTTCGCGGTGCTGGGGGCTGACCGGCGGTTGCGGCTCTATTCGGGCCTCACCGGGCAGTCGCTCATCGCAGAATCCCCGGCTTTCCCCACGGCGACCCGGTTGGTGCCTCAACCCGAAGGTGTGCTGGTGCTGGGCGCCAGCGTGCAGTGGGTTGACCGTCCCTCCGCGCAGACCAGTCAACTCCCGGTGACCGACCCCTTGGGGGCCTGGCCGCTCGGAAACGGAGGGCAGTTCCTGATCGCCAACGCTGCCGGGGAGGTGGTCGCCTGGGATCCCGCGGGACCGCGGGAGGAGTGGCGGCAAAGTTTCCAGACCCGGCTCACAGCGGCCTGGGGGAACCCGGTGCTCCGCCAGGCTGTGCTGGCGCGGCAGGATCAGCGACTGCTGCGGTTGGCCGCCAATGGGGACGTGGATGCCGAGCTGCCTCTGAAGGGGACGGTGCGGCGACTGCACGCCGATTCGACCGCGCGACGCCTGGTGGCGATCCAGGAGGACGGGTCCCTCGTGGTGGTCGACCTCGAGACATTCCAGGTTGTCTTTGAGTCGCCTGCCCGGGGAGGGGTCCTGGCGGCGGGAACCGTGGGGATCAACGCGGGATTGAGCGTGCTGGAAGAGCAGGGGCTGTGGAGGATGGTGTCGACGCGCACGCTGCCCGCGTTGCCCAGGTTCGACCAGAAAGTGGTCGCCTTGGCGACGAGCTCGACCGGCGCGGCGGCCCTGGTCGCGCTGGCGGACGGGAACGTGGTGGCCCTCGACGGCTCGGGCCGGCAGATTGGTGCTGGCGCGGTGGGCTCCCCCATTATCGCCGTCGGGTACTCGCGCGACGGACAGCGGGCGGCGGCCCTCAAGAAAGCCAACGCGGGGGTCGAAATGGTCTGGCTGGATCAAAAGCTGCAGCCCGCGCAGGGCAGTCCGGTCCCCACTTCGACAACCCAGTTGATCCCCGCCGAGGGGGACCCCGGCCTGTTGCTGGTCGACACGGCGGCGGGGCTCAGGGACCCTCCGCGGGGTGAGGGTCCAGCGAGTCTCCGGGTCACGACCCAGGCCGCAGTCCAGGCGGCTCAGTCCGACCCGCTCGGACGATACTTTGCCACGGTGGAGGTGGGAGGAGCCTTGAGACTCTATCCCACCCAGGGACAATCTCTCTTTCGTCACGCCGGGGGAGTGGGTGCGGTATGCTTTAGCCCCGACGGGCAGTTCCTGATCAGCGGCGGGGGAGATGGCAGCCTGCGCGGGACATCGCTGGTGCCCGGGGTTGAAACTCGATCCTGGTCGATCTCTCCGGGTTCGGTCTGCTCCGTGGCGGTGTCAGCGGGGTCCGATCGGCTGGCGGTCGCCTCCACGGCGAATGAGGCGGTCGTGTTTGACCTCAACGCGGGAGGAAAGTCCGAACCCCTGCATCGGTTGCCGCACCAGAGCCCGGTCACGGCCGTGGCTTTTCTCCCCTCGGGGACCCAACTGCTGACCGCCGAGGAAGAGGGGCTGTTGCGGGTTTGGGACGTCCTCCAGGGTCGGGAGATTGAACGCTACCAGCTGGAGCAGGGGGCGACGGTGTCGCTGGGATCGGATGCGGCGGGCGGGTTGCTGGCGGCGGTCAACAGGAACGCGGTGGTCCGGGTCTTCCAGCGTCCCCTCACCCCGCCTGCCGGTACCGCTCAAGAGTCGGGATTGACGGGTGGAACGAACCAGGAGGGGGGGGACGCCAAGTCGGGCGGCAAGGGGACCAGACCGGCGATTGGGGCGCTTGCCACCCTGACACTCTCCCAGGCCTTGGCCGGGGGGAACACTCCCGTGATTCCGACCGGAGGTGGAGAGGGAGGCCTGGAGGGCCTGGACCGGCAGCTTCGCAGTCCCGCATCTCCCACGATTCAGCGGATGGAGGCCGAACTGCGGGGGGCGTACAGCAGTCCCGAGCGGCAGCGGATCAGGGCCGAATTGTCCCGGCTGCGGGTCCGCGCCTCAACCGCTTCGAGCGAGGCACGTCCACTCCCCCGGGAGTATGACGGGACCCTCGAGTCTGCCCCCGTTCCGAAAGGGGTCAAGTCGACAGTCACGCGGGTCTCTTCGTTCAAGACGCGGTACGTGTTCGACCCGGAAGTTCGCACACCGGTGGTGATGAGCCTGTCGGCTGATGGGGGGACCCTGCTCACCGCTCGGCAGTCCCGCAGCCTCCCCTCGGGGCGCAAAGTCGAGGGGGTGGTCGATGCCTGGGATATCCCCTCCCAGACGCACCTGCGATCCTGGACCGATGTGCGGGGACGCACGGTGGATGCCATCCGCCTTGAGCCCTCCGGTGGGGTCGCTTACTCTCTCCCCGACCTGTTCGCGTTTCAATTGGCGACCGGCAGGGCCCGGTTGATCGCCCTTGAGGCCCGGGCCGATTTCGATGGTCAACGCCCGCTGCTGGCCGTGGGAAGGGTCGCCGCGGGAGCCGAGGAAGAGGGGGTCTTTCAGCAGGTCGGCACCCAGTCATTGCAGGGTGAGGGAGCCAGCCTGAGGTCGGTCGGAACCCGAGTCACCGCCGTTCGCTACAATCCTCTCGGGAGCGTTCTGGCCGTCGCGCTTCGCGATCGGTTCCGTCATCGACTGTTGCTGCTCGATCCCCGCCGGCCGTTCGATGACCCCACAACTCACCAGGTTGTGGAGGAGCATCCGCATTCACAGTCCCCCAGCGAGGGAGGCGCCGCGGGGATCGACACGTTGGCTTTCTCCCCCGCGGGTGACCTGCTGATCGCCCACGGCCAGTACAGCAACTCCGAGTACCGCATCAAGGCCTGGGGAATCTCCGCCGATGGTGCCAAGCCGCTCCAGGAATCGAAAGGAACCAGTCCCCTGCTGGTTCGCGATCTCTCTCCCAACCTCTGGTTCCTGCCCAAGCCCCCCCCCACCAAGGCTGGCACGCGCCGGCCCCCGGTGGCGAAATCTCGCCCCAGGCCCGCGGACGTCACCCGACCGCAAGAGACCGTGATGGCGATTCCCGTCCTCGATGGTAAACTGCAACTCCGCCTGCTCGACTTCAACTCCCAACGCCCACTGGGACTGCTGTCACTGGCGGGGGACAGCGTCCGCCGGCCTGAGGTCGCCGTCTCGGCCAGTGGTCGCTGGCTGGCAGCGGGCGATGATGGTGGCAATGTGCGCGTCTGGGACCTGGTCGAATTGCGGGGACCATGGAAGTATCGCCTGCACACGGGTCCCATCACGGGCCTCGCCTGGGCGGCCGATGGGGGAGTGCTGGCCTCCGCCTCGGAAGACCAGTTCCTGCACATCTGGCAGGTCCCTCCCCTGCCCGATGTCCCCATAAAACCTTCCAACTGAACCGCCGCCCACCGTCGAAAATTCAATGTCGGGCCGCTATGAAGGATGTTCGACGCCCTCTTTCCAAGCCCCGCCCCGTCCAGCAGACACTCAAGAGTCGTTCCATGTGGAGTCGCGCCAACTCAGCGTCCGGTCGACCGGGAGCCTCGTGTCTGCTCTGGTGCGGCTGCTGGTTGCTGTCGGTGGCCCCGCTCGCCGGCGCCCCGGTGTCGTTCGAGCTGCGGGGCCGGGTGACCTCGGCGACGGCTGGCAATGGATTTGGACTCTCCGTGGGGGATCCGCTGCTGATGTCGGGGGTGTACGACAGTGCCGACTACAACGGCACAAGATACGGGCGGGTCTTGTTCAACCAGGCCTCGGGCAACACGTTCACCGTCACGCTCGGCAGCGTGACCCTCACCAACTCGATGGATGTGCAGTTCACGCAGGGCTTTCCCGTGCTGTACTTTCATCAGGGCCGGGTCTGGTATCCCGACTTTGGAACCGATGTCGGGGTGAATGGGGCCCCGGTCGATTATGC
>CAIUHT010000403.1 GCA_903898975.1 uncultured Planctomycetaceae bacterium | reverse complement strand
CCCCGGCACACTCCACCCCGCTGCACCCAATCCCGGTCCTGCGAGCACTGGTCCAGCCAGCCAGCCCCGCGCCTCGCTGACTCCCGAGCTGACCATGGACGAGGTCTGGCAGATTGGCCGCACGCTGCTCGGCCCCGCCGAGCGGACTGCCGAGCCCCCAGCCCCCCGGTCACTGGCTCCCCGGGCACTCGCTCCCCGGCCTGCTACTCCGTCCGCAGCCTCCGCCAGCGCCGGGACCGACCGCCCGGCACACGGCGCCCCCATCCCCACGGCTGCCCATCGTCGAGCCCTCCAGCGCGGGCTCGAACTCGGCCTCCCGTAACGCTGGCCACGCGCTCGACGCGCTCCTCCCGCCAGCTCACGCGGTTCGCCAGCCTCATGCAGGGACTGCGGTGAACGCCGCGCCGCGAGTGCAGGTCGCCTCCGCCCCGGTTACTATCGGGACGCGCTGTGACTTCTCCGCCTCCCTCCGCGTTCGCGACGTCCCCACCCATGCCCCATCGTGTGCTGCTGGCCGGACTCTTCCACGAGACTCACACCTTCCTCGCGGGAACCACCCCGCTCGCCCAGTTCCAGTGCCGTAAGCAGGGCGAACTCCTCACCGCCGCCGGCGATGGCTCGCCCCTCGCCGGTGTGCTGGAAGTCGCCCACGCCGCGGGCTGGGAACTGCTCCCCGCCATCGACCTGCGGGCCAGCCCCGGTCCCATCGTCTCCGAGGAGGTCGTCGAGGAATTCTGGCACTCGGTCGCCACCGTTCTCGACCGCGAACTCCCCCGCGGTCTCGATGGTGTCTGCCTCGTGCTGCACGGTGCCGGGGTCTCTCAGGCCAGCGTCGATCTCGAGGCCGAGATCCTCCGCCGCCTGCGGGCCCGCATCGGCCCCAACCTGCCTGTCGGGGGTGTGCTCGATCTTCACGGCAACATCTCCCCCGAGTTCGCCACCCAGACCCAGGCCTTCGTCGCCTACCGCCAGAACCCCCACGCCGATGCCTGCGAGGCCGCCCGCGATGGGGCCCGCCTGCTCGATCGCCTCATGCGGACGGGCGAACACGCCGTCACCCTGTGGGCTCAACCACCGGTTCTCTGGCCCCCGCCCGGCACAGGGACCGCCTTCGAACCGATGCGGTCGCTCGAGGCACTCGCCCGCCAACTCGAATCGACCACGCCGGGCGTGCTCGCCATCAACGTCTTCGCCGGCTTCTCGTTCGCAGACACCCCTCACACCGGTGTCAGCTTCACCGCCATCACCGTGGGGGAGGTCTCCCTGGCCCAAGCCGCGCTGCAGCAACTGTGCGATCTCGCCTGGCAACGCCGCGCAGAAGGGAACGTCCGCGAAGAGCCTCTCGACCGCGTGCTGGCCGAACTGGCTGACCGCGGGGTGGGACGCGAGACCGCCCCCGGCACGCCCGGCCACCGCCCCGGTCCCGTCGTGCTCGCCGAACCGTCCGACAACATTGGCGGCGGCGCCCCGGGCGATGCCACCGTGCTTCTGGCCCGTCTCATCGAGGGACGATTCGCCAACTCGGTCGCCGCCATCGACGACCCGGCCACCGTGGCGCAACTCGCCACGGTCACGCCGGGCAGCGTGGTGAATGTGCGGCTGGG
>CAIUHT010000402.1 GCA_903898975.1 uncultured Planctomycetaceae bacterium | reverse complement strand
TGCAGCCCGGGCAGCAGGTCCCGCCACTGCTCCAGGTCCTGCACCCGGCTACGCCAGTTCCTGACCGCCTCCCGCTCCAGGAATCGGGAACCCGCGCCGCAGAACGCCGCCAGCACTTCCCGCCCCGCCGACCGAACCGCAGGTGACGTCGAAGCTGGCAACTCGACTTCGCACACCCCGGCCACCTGACCAGTTGGTCCCTGCAACGGGGCAAGCAACAACACGCCAGGTCCCGCATGCCACAGTTCATTGGTCTGTGGATCGCGGGCCCCGGGCAGCACAATCGCGGGTTCCCCCTCGGCTACAAATCGCCGCAGCAGACCACGGCGGTCCACCGGACTCATGCTGCCGTCGCCCCCCGAGGGGAGTCCCACAGGCTGGGCGGGACCAATCTCGGCCCAGGGACGGTCGGGCCATGGCTCGCCGACCGACCACAACGCCCCACGCCCGGCTCCCACTGCTGCAATCACCGCGGCAAGAAATCGCGGACCAAAACTCTCCCGCGATTCCGACTCACCCGCCAGGGCCACCACTTCATCCAGCAACTGCTCGACCTGCTCACGCGGATCGACCATTCCCCGGGCCGGGGGGTGGGGCAGGTGATCACTGGGTTGCGGCATGGAACTGGGCGGAACCGGAAAGACGGGTAAAGCAGGGGTCTTGGGCAGCGGCAGCCTGGGCAAGTTGGGTCAAGATTACCAAGGCAGTTCAGGTTGTGCTCAAAATGCGGGCGAATCTGACTGTATCGAGAATTCCGGGAATGTCGATACCACGGGCAAGGCTTTCGTTGGTCCGTTCACTCTGTGGGGTCCTGTTCCCATGAAGAAATCGTTTCGTGCGTGGGTTTGTCTGTTGACGGCGGCCTCGCTGTCAACACAGGGATGCCGGACTTCGGGGGTCGGCGAAACCGCCTATCAGCCCATTGAAGCTCAGGTCTCCGAGGTTCCATCGAGCATCGACATTGACGAACCCAATGTCGAGACTCAGGATCCATACAGCTTGGCTGCGACCGTGCAGCCCATCTCGATCGCCGATGAGCGGGAGCCCGAATACTGGGACCTCTCGCTCCAGCAGTCGATCGAAATGGCACTTGCCCGGTCCGAGGTGATGCGGGACCTGGGAGGCCAGATCCTGCGGTCCCCCCTGACGATCCGCACCGTCCAGGACCCCGCCATCACCGAGACCGATCCGCGGTTCGGTGTGGACGCGGCCCTCAGCCAGTTCGATGCCCAGTTCAGTTCCGCCGCCCTTGTGCAGAACAACGACCGGGCCATCAACAACGTGTTCGCTGGCGGTGGTACCCGCATCCTGCAACAGGACTTCGCCAGCTTCATCACCGGCCTGAGCAAGCGGGCCGCGACTGGTGCCGAGTTCACGGTGCGGAACAACACCGAGTACGACGCCAACAACTCCCCCGGGAATGAATTCCCCTCGGTGTGGAACACCAACATCGAGACGGTTGTCCGCCAGCCCCTGTTGCAGGGGGGTGGTGTCGACTTCAACCGGATCTACGGCCCCAACG
>CAIUHT010000401.1 GCA_903898975.1 uncultured Planctomycetaceae bacterium | reverse complement strand
AGTCCTGACACATTTTCCGTCTCCGACTGCTTTGCCCGCACGCCGTGGTTTTGCCAAGCCGAGAGCTTTGCCGCGATCTGCTCTCTGGAAAAGAGTCCTGACACCTTTTCCGTCTCCCTCTTGAAAAGAGTCCTGACACCTTTTCGTCTCCCCAGAGTAACGTTTGTCTCGGCTTGGCCATCACCGCCTCCCCCTTTGCCTGACGGCAGAAATCTCAAGGTTGTGGACAGAAAACTGACAAGACGGGAAAGGTGTCAGAAGACGGGAAAGGTGTCAGGACTCTTTTTTCGGTCTTCCCCGTGGTCGCAGGGTCGAGTGGAGGTTGAGCTTCTGGGCGATGCGTTGAACCCAGGTTTCGTCGCCAAACGGTGTGCCCCGGTTCACGCTGGTGCGCACTTGCTGCAGTTCTGGGGCGCTGAGTGGCTGGTTGACCCGCTCGGCCCAGCGGGGCGGGCGGGTGATTGGCCAGGGGGAGAGCAATCGCGGCTCGCGTTCAGGCTTCCGCTGCCAGCGGTTCAAGGAACCCCATCGCCAGTCCTCGGCGCGCTGGACCAGCCCCGCCCGCAGGGCATTCCGCTCGACGTACCGGCAGACCACCAGGAAGTGCCCGTCGTCCTGGATGGGAAAACTCTTGAAGCGACCCTGGTAGACATGTCCCTGGCCGCCTGTTCCGCGGTGGGCATGGAGCCGCATTGTGTGGGTCAGGGAGACCCACCGCAGGAAATTGCTCATCCCGCCGTCTTCGGTCGGCTGGAGGACAAGGTGCCAGTGGTTGGGCATCAACTGGTACGCCAGAATTCGGCAGGGCTGCCGATCCAGTCCCTCCGCGAGGATGCGTTCGAAGGCGTCGTAGTCCTCCGGCGTGTGAAACACCGTGGCCCGCGCGTTGGCACGGTTCAACGCGTGATAGATCCCGCCTGCTTCGTCCGCACGTCGTGGTCTTCCCATACCAGTAATCTAGCGGCGATCTGCTGCCGTGAAAAGAGTCCTGACACCTTTTCCCTGACCACACGGAGTCACCCCCCCGCGCGGCTTACGGCTGGCAGGCTCCCGCACCGGAGGACTTTCAGGGAGACCTCGTCGTCTCCGACTCGCTCCGGCGAGTCGGAGACTGGTGCGGACCAGGTCGTGTCGTGCGGGAGCGTGGGCATGCGGATCGACCGTGGCCTCCAACCGCACGGGAAGACGGTGGAAGCACGACTCCAAGTGAGACAAAGTCGAAGGGCTCGGGTCGGATACCGAAGCGGGCCCTGTGGCCTATTTGTCGGTTCCAGCTCAGGGGAGCCCGGTGCTGGGGGTTGTTTATCACGGACAAGGAGACCTGACCGTTTTCCTTTCACGCCTCATTTGGCTAGACTGGTCTAGGACTGGTCGGAATTGAGTTGGGTGTTCCGAAGCGAGGGAGGTCATGTCCGACGCCATCAATCTACCGTCGAACGTTGTGGGAGCTTACGAAGCCAAAACACGTTTATCCGAACTGCTCGACCGTGTCGCCAGTGGTCAGGAAGTGATTATTACCCGACACGGAACTGCCGTCGCGAGGCTTGTGCCGGTCAAAGCGGTATCGACGAGCGAAAGTCGCCGGAACGCCGTCCGAAAAATGCGTGAATTGGCGCAGCGGAATCAACTGCTGGGTGTTCCGATTCGCGATCTGATCAACGAGGGGCGTCGGTGAGCGCCAGCTTGATCATCGATTGCTCGATCGCGATGGCGTGGTGCTTTTCGGACGAGCGCTCGCCGGTGGGCGACCAGGTTCAGGACCGGCTCGTCGACGAAATCGCGATTGTTCCCGCGCATTGGTTTTTGGAGGTGACGAATGTGCTGGCGATGGCCGAAAAACGCGGTCGAATTTCCGTCTCTGACTCAGCGCTGTTTTTGCAATTGATTCAGGAGTTTGCGATCGAAATCGACGACGAGATCCCGGCGAGATCGTTTGACCACGTGTTGCCACTCTGTCGCAGCCAAAAACTGACGAGTTATGACGCCGCTTACCTTGACCTTGCGCTGCGACGACGACTCCCGCTGGCGACTCTGGACAAGGAGTTGTCACGCGCGGCCCGTGCCTTGGGGATCGAGGTCGTTGAAAACTGACTACTGAGCACGGGAAAGGTGTCAGGACACTTTTTTCGGTCTCGGAGACTGCTTCAGTCCGAGTCGCGCCGGGCGGGAGCGTGGGCGTGAGCATCGACCGCGGCCCCTGACCGCATGGGAAGACGGTGGAAGCACCGTACTCCAGGTGAGACGAATTCGAAGCGGTCAGGTCTCAGACCGAAGCGGGCCATGGGGCCTGTTCGTAGATTACAGATCACGGGGAGCGCGGTGCTGGGGATGGTTCATCGAGGACAATGATGACGTCACCCTTTTCCTTCCCCACGAAGCTGGCGGTTCATCCCTGCGGGCTGGGACTTGCTCTGACTCTGTGGGAGAAGAGGCGTCGAAGCCGGTCAATGCAAACAGGGAGGGATCCTTGAGAATCCCTCCCTGTCATGAAAAGCTCCCCGGAAGGGATCCTCTTCGAACCAATCCGCGCCTGTTTGCAGCGAGTCGAAGTGACGTCAGGGACGTGACTCGGCAGGGGTGGTCGTGCCATCTTTCAAAGTGGAACAATTCGCTGGCATCAGAACGAGTGCGCGCCGTCCGGATGAGGCAACGAACTTATCCCAGCACCTTTTCAATCGTTGTCATCGGCAAATAGAGGTGCAACGGGTCATCGAGCAGCGGTAGGAAACCGTACCTGCGGTAGAACGCGGCCGCGGCATCGTCGAGGGCGTCCACCTCGACAGCGTGGACGCCGAGCCCGGCGGACAGGTCGAGCGAGCGTTGCAGGGCGTCGAGCAGCAACCCCTCCCCCAGCCGATGGCCTTGGGCAGACAGATCGACGGCGAGCCGGGCCAGGAGCACGACCGGCACCGGATGCCTGGGCAGCTTGCGGGCGGCATCCGGGGGGAGCCGCTCAAACAACACCGCCCCGGCCGCCAGGGTGTAGTACCCGATCACTCGTGCCCCCCCCTGGGGAACCGCCACAAACGTCTTGCCTAACCGCCGCTTCTCGTACTGGCTGACCCGGGTGCGGATGAAGTCGTCGAGCGGCTGCCGTCCACAAGTAAAGGCGGCGCGGTCGTGCTGCTTGCCGAAGGGCTCGATGGTCCAGTCAGCCACGACGGGCCTTGTGGCGGGCGGCGGCGACCTGGAGGGCCGGGGCTGGGGCCGGCGGCGCGGCGAGCAGGTTCAGGAAATGGTCCCGGTCTCGGTCGGACAGCGGGGCGACTGTTTCCTCGGCGAATGGCAGGTCGTCCTCGGCCACCACCTTCGCGCGGCGAACGCGGACTTCCGTCTCACTCACTTGCTCGACGATGACCGTGGCGTTGGCGAACGACTTGGGCAGCACGAGCCTGGCCTTGGCGTCGGTCGTTCGGGTTTCAGTCTGCATGGCAGTCTCCTTCTTGAGCCGCACGATACCATGCGGTGGGATGAGGCTGCAAGTGGGACGATCCCACTTAAGGGAAAGAGGTGTTGGAAGGGGTGTCAGGCTTCAGGACTCGTTGTTCGAAGACTGGAAAGGTGTCAGGACTCTTTTTTCGGTCTTCCCCGTGGTCGCAGGGTCGAGTGGAGGTTGAGCTTCTGTGCGATGCGCTGAACCCAGGTCTCGTCGCCAAACGGTGTGCCTCGGTTGACGCTGGTACGCACTGCGTGCCGTTCCGCGGCGGTCAGTGGCTGGTTGACCCGCTCGGCCCAGCGGAGAAGGCGGGCCATCGGCCAGGGGTGAGTCGGAGCGGATCTCGTTTGGGCTTGTGCATGCGGAGGTTGACCGAACCCGATTGCCAGTCCTCGGCTCGCTGAACCAGGCCCGCCCGCCGTAGTTTTGCCATGCCGAGAGCTTTACCGCGATCTGCGCTCTGGAAAAGAGTCCTGACACCTTTTCCGTCCCCATGGCATCGACTGCGGCCCGGTAGGCTTCTTCCACGTCGTTCATCACGAGGTCTCCGGGGGCAGTCTACCCGGATCGAGGGGCAACCTGAACCGTGATCGTAAGGTGCGAAAGCAGTGAACCGGAGAGGCTTGGCTGTTAACCAGCCTGTTCACCAGTCCGAGAGGTTTCGAGAGTTCTCGGTCGCGGGGACCCGTGATTCCGTGGGGTGCGGGGACCGCGTGTTCAACCGGAGGGGTGAGAGGACGAGAGCGAGAGAGTCTGGTACGACCTCGCAGTCATCTAACTCATTGATGAACAGGCCGTTACGTGCAAAAACGCTGGGTGCTCTCGCAACCAGCGTTTTTGTTAGACCGTGAGCTACGGGATTCGTAGCTCCACACGTTAGCTCCCCGACTAGGGGTCGAACCTAGAACCTAGCGGTTAACAGCCGCTCGCTCTACCATTGAGCTATCGGGGAATGGAGTGTGATCGGGGCTGGGCCGGTGTTCGCCGGGGCCTCGCGATCGGCTTCTATGCTATTCCGAGAAGTCACTCCTTGCAAGAGAGCTTGTCCCTTCCCGAGGTTCGCGATTTTTCGCGAGAAAGTGTCCCCCGCCCGGGTTTCCGGTCCGGGTTGTTTGGGGAGGCGGTCGGACGTGTGTTCGAGAGTGGTGAGTGGGCTGGTTCTTGAGCGAGCTGGGGCGGCGAATGAGTAGTCGGTGGAGGTTCGAAGACGGGTCGTGGGGGGCCGAGCGGGTTGTCTCACGCGATGAGACCGCCGAGTGGCCCCTGCCCGATGGAGGTTCCCCACGCCTCGCCGCCGCCATTGAGCGGACCCGCGACTGGCTGCTGGCCCGACAGGCCCCCGAGGGCTACTGGGTCGGTGAACTCGAAGGAGACACCATCCTCGAGTCGGAATACATCCTGCTGCTCGCCTTCCTGGGGCGCGGTCAGAGCGAAGAGGCGGTGCTGGCCGCCAATTACATGCTGCAGCAGCAGCTTCCCAGTGGAGGTTGGGCGCTCTTTCCCGGGGGTCCGCTGGAGATCAGCGCCTCGGTCAAGGCGTACTGGGCCCTCAAGATCACCGGGCATGCGGCCGATTCGCCTCCGCTCCGGCGGGCTCGCGAGGCGATTCGCGCGGCGGGCGGAGCCGAGCGGGTCAACAGCTTCACCCGCTTCTATTTCGCCCTGCTGGGCATCATCTCTTACGAGCAGTGCCCGGCGGTCCCCCCCGAGATCATCCTGCTGCCGAAGTGGTGCCCGTTCAACATCTACGAAATGTCGGCGTGGTCGCGGACGATCCTGGTCCCCTTGAGCCTGATGTGGGCATTTCGTCCCTGCGTCCGGCTGCCTGCCGACCAGCAGATTGACGAGCTGTTCCTGACCAGCCCCGCGGCGTTGCCCGTGACGATGGGGGAGTCGGCGGTGGTCGATCGGCTCAAGTCGCCGCGCTGGGTGAATTGGGGGCGGGTGTTCCGGCGGATCGACTGGCTGATCAAGCGGGTGGAGGGGGTGGGGTTGAAGCCGCTGCGGGGAGTGGCGGTGAGGCGGGCGACCCGGTGGATGCTCGACCGGCTGGAGGACAGCGATGGGCTGGGGGCGATTTTCCCGCCGATTATCTGGACGATCGTGGTGCTGAAGTGCCTGGGGCACGCGACCGATTCGGAGCTGGTGGAATCGCAGCTGGAGGAACTGGAGAAGCTGTCGATTCGCGAGGGGGAGACGCTGCGGCTGGAGCCGTGCCGGTCTCCCGTGTGGGACACCGCGATCGCGACGATTGCCTTGAGCGAGGCGGGGGTGCCTGCCACGGCGACGGCGTTGCAGCGGAGCGTGAGCTGGCTGCTGTCGCGGGAATCGAAGGTGCTGGGAGACTGGTCGGTGCGGGCCCGACCACCGGTGGAGCCTGCGGGGTGGTACTTCGAGTTCCGCAACGGGTTTTATCCCGATATTGATGACACGATCATGGTGTTGATCGCGCTGGCAAAGACATTGCCAGCCGAGCAGTTGCGGCGGTGGCAGGCGGAGTTCGTGGTGGGGGGCGAGGGGCCGCTGTCGAGTCGGGGGGCCCCGGTGGCGGCGGTGCTGGAGGGGACGGCGGGGAGCGTGGGGGAGGCGCTGGCGGGGCTGAACTCGCTGACATCGATGATGGGGGCGATTGCCCGCGGGATGCGGTGGGTGGCGGGGATGCAGAACCGCGACGGGGGGTGGGGGGCGTTCGACCGCGACAACGACCGGGAGATCTACACGCAGGTCCCGTTCGCCGACCACAACGCGATGATCGACCCCAGCACCGCCGACCTGACAGCCCGGGTGCTGGAGATGTTCGGCGCGTATGGGATGGGGGCGACGCACCCGCTGGCGGTGCGGGCGCTCGAGTTTGTCTGGCAGAACCAGGAGGCGGACCACTGCTGGTTCGGGCGGTGGGGGATCAACTACCTGTATGGCACGTGGCAGGTGCTGGTGGGGCTGCAGGCGATTGGCATTCCGACAAGTGACCCGCGGGTGCGTCGGGCGGTGGGCTGGCTGCGAGCGACGCAGCAGTCGGATGGAGGCTGGGGCGAGACCCCGGAAACGTACGACCGGCCGGAACTGCGGGGGCAGGGAACTCCCACCGCCTCGCAGACCGCGTGGGCGCTGCTGGGGCTGTGTGCCGCGGGAGAGGCCGATTCACCGGCGGTCGATGCCGGGCTGAATTTCCTGATCGAAAACCAAAATCCCGACGGGTCGTGGGATGAGCCCGAGTACACGGGAACAGGCTTTCCCCGCGTCTTCTATCTGCGCTATCATCTGTACCGAATCTACTTCCCCCTGATGGCGATGGGCCGAATCGCGCGGGCGCGGGGGGCGCTCAGCGAACAGGCCACGGGCGGCTCGGCGGACGCCGAGGGCTCGCTGCGGTAGGCCGGTCCAGGGGTCGGAAAACAGGCAGGTCATGTCGGAGAATCGGGAACGTTCCAAGCGGCGGAGGTCGGGATCGAAGTCGGGGTCGGCCAAGCGGCAGAAGGTCCGCGGTGCTTCTTCGACTTTCTCGCCCCTGCGCGACCTGTCGGAACACTGGGCGGTCTGGCTGGGGTTGGTGCTTGCGCTGACGGTCTGGTGCGGGGTCGATGTGATGAACCGGGCGCGGATCGACCCGGCTCATCCCGAGTTGCACATGACCGACGTGACGGTCTACACGCAGGCGGCGCTCGCCCTGAGCGAGGGGCGCGACGCCTACGACCCCGACGTGCAGAACATTCGCGGGTGGAAGTATCTTTACCCGCCGCTGTTCGCGATCTTGATCAGCCCGATTGCCCGGCTGCCCCCCGAATGGCAGGCGGTGGCGTGGTTCTGGATCTCGGTGCTGCTGGCCTGGGGTTGCTACGTCGAGATGCGGTGGCTGCTCGACATGATGCGCAAGGCCCGCGACAAGGAGGAAGACCCAATCCCCGAGTCGTGGTTCCTGTGGCTGGGGCTGGCGACCGCCGCCTGGCCGCTGTTGAACTGCCTGCAGCGCGGGCAGGTGGGGGTGTTTCTGCTGTATCCCCTGCTGGCCGGGCTGCGGCTGGTGCTGGATGAGAACTCGCGCGAGCGCTGGTTCTGGGGGGGTGTGCTGCTGATGCTCCCGGTGGTCATCAAGCTGACTCCCGCCCTGCCGGTGCTCACGCTCTGGTTTCTGCTGGCGGTGCAGGGGTTCGGCCGGGTGCATCTCATTCCGCGGCTGCAATTCACCAGCCTGGGCTTGTTTGGGGGAGCACTCCTGTTTGTGCTGCTGCTGCCCGGGGTGCTGCTGGGCTGGCAGCGGAATATCGACCTGCTGGCCCACTTTCAGCGGAATGTGCTGACCAAGGTCGACGATGTGCGGACCGAGGACTTTGGCGAGAAGGTCACCTCGAAACGAAACCAGAGCCTGGCGAATGCGACCTACCGGCTGGGCAACTGGCTGGCCGCCCGCGTGGGACTGGGGCCCGACGATCTGCTGGTCGAAAAGTCGCCCGCAGAGATTGCCGAGGTGCTGGGGACTCAGGCCCAGCCCAACGGAAAGGCTCAGCCCGGTGGGCAGGGTGAGCCCGCCGAGCGACCCCGGCTGCTGATGCCCATGGACAGCGAGGCGATCAACTGGGCGCTCAAGTTCGTGCGGGGGCTGGCGGGGCTGGCGTGCCTGCTGTTGGCGGCGGTCTGTGCGGTGAGGCGCAACCGCCTGGCTGTGTTGGGCTGTTACGGACTGGCGATGGTGGCGACCTTCGTGGTCTCGCCGGTCGCCCGGGGGCATTACTTTGTGCTTTGGATGCCGGCGGTGGTCTGGGTGCCTCTCTGGCTCGCGCGTCATCAGCAGCCTCAACTGGCCCGGTGGGTCGCGATTGTGCCGGCGGTGCTGGTCACATTGCACTACGTGCTGCTCGACTTCACGGGCCGGATCGGCCTGCTGGGCCTGGGCTGCACGGCGTGGTTCTTCTATGCCGGGTGGAAGTTCTTCTTGTCGACGCTCAAGGCGGCCTTCTTCGAAACGGGTGACAGCCCAAAGGTGCGGGCGGTGTTCGTCGATGGCACGCTGCCCGATGAAGCGGAGGAGGAGCTGGAAGAAGGCACCGGCACGAGGGACCTGTCCGACGACAGCGACACCGACTCTGACGAACCCCGTCGCCCAAAGCCCGCGACGGGTCCAGATCACCACGATTCGGCAAGTGGGGACACCCATGGCGAGGACCAGCCCCAGCCGACCGACGGGGGCTCCGCTGCTCAGTCGCCCGACGAGCGCGCCACCCCGGGGGCTGGTTGAGTCGTTATTTCCCTCGCCAACGGTTGCGCTGGTCGACAAGTGGGAGGTTTCTTGCACCTGCGTGATGCCGGATAGCTCAGCGGCGGATGCGGGCCGGTTCTGTGGGGGTCGTCGCGGGGGTCGTGGCGGGGAGGGTGGCGACCGCTGGCACCGAGGCACTGGGGTCTTCCGCGTTTGGTGACAGCCAGGTGCCGTGTGGCACAACCCCGGCAGGAACGGTGAGTGTCACCATCTGGCCGGCCTTCACTCCCTGGCAGCTGACCCGCTCCGAGGTGCTGCCGAGGAGGGTGAGCCGGGCT
>CAIUHT010000400.1 GCA_903898975.1 uncultured Planctomycetaceae bacterium | reverse complement strand
GCCACCAGCGACTGCAGCGCCCGCAGTCGCAACTCGGGAGGCAGTCCGTGAGTGGCGAAGTTCTGCCGGGCGACCTTCACCCCCCGGGGATCTCCCCAGGCGGTCACCAACAGGGCCGCATCGAGACCCGCGGGATGCGCGGCGGAATTCGCCAGCAGCGGAGCCAGCGTCGGTTCCAATTCGCTCTTGAGGCTGGCGATGGCGGACTGGGGAAGTTCCCCCGTCTCGACTCGCCCAGCCAGGCGGCGCAGACACTCTTGAAAGACCGCCGGGGCCTGGTCACGCAGGGGGGCGAGAAACTTGCCAATGACCGCCGGAGGCACCGCCTGTGCTCCTTCGCGCGACTTGAGATTGGCCAGCAGCACCTCGAGGGCCCGGGGAGCCAGTTCGGCCTGCAGAGCAACCGGAATCTTGTTCGCCTGCTGCCAGCGGGTGACAAAGTCCGCCCCCCGCCGGGCGATCTCGGGCTGCAACTGTCGCCAGGCGACGCGGGGGAGCAACGGGTCGTCCGTCGGCTGTTCCGCGAGCGTCACCAAGACCTCCAACCGATCGAGTCCCTCGATTCGCGGGACCGCCGAGGCGACCTGCAACCGGACTTCCGGCGAGGGGTCCTGGGCCAGCTCGGCGATCCGGCGGGCAACCTTGGGGTCGAGCGGTTTCTGGTTTCCCGCGGACCGCACAGCATGCGCCCGCACCGCCTCTTCGGCATGCGACAACAGGGCCAGGTGCAGCTTCGGTTCGAGACCGTTCGAGGCGAGGGCCCACAGGGCGTGCATCCGCTGGCGGAAGGCCGTGTTCGGCCCCTGCACCAGTTCGGCGAGGGCCCGGCGCGATCCGGGGGTGTTCCGCTCGACCAGCAGACGCTGGGCCGTTTCGCGGAAATAGATGTTGGCGGAACCGAGCCGGGCGATGAGCTGTTCGTCGGTCTCGCGGGCGAGATCAAACCGGGGAGCACGCGGCGACTCTCCGTACCGCACGCGATACAGCCGGCCCTTGGCCCGTTCGATTCCTTCGGGATCGCGGTTGGCGTCCTGATAGCAATGGTATTGGTCGTACCAGTCGAGCACGTACAGGCAGCCGTCGGGAGCGACCTTCTGGGAGACCGGCATGAACCAGGCATCGTCGGTCGAGAGGAAGTCGGGCTCGCCGGTCGCGAAGTAGGTCGACCCTTCACGCCTGAGCGAATCGACATTCACACAGTTGCCATGGATGTTTCCCATATAGAGGCGGCCGCGGTACTCAGCGGGATAGACATCACTGTCGAACCAGGTGATTCCGCAGTACGCCGCCTTCTGATGCTTGTGCTTGACGATTGATTCGATCTTCCAGGTGTGCGGCGGGTAGGCCCCGGCCTGGCGGTGATAGTAACCCCCCTGCACGATGTGCCAGAGGTGATCGATCACGCACGCCGAGACAAAGGCACTTCCCCGTTCGTTGAGGGCGATACCCCAGGGGTTGCTGGTTCCCTCGGCCCAGAGTTCAAACTCGTGGGTGCGGGGGTGCAGGCGGAACATCGCGGCATTGAAGACATGCTCACGGTCCTGGTGTTTGACGTGACTCTGGTTGAAAACGCCGTTGAGGCCATAGAGCCAGCCATCGGGTCCCCAGGTGAATGAATTGGGGAGCTCGTGGGTGTCGGTCCGACCGAACCCGGTGACAATCACCTCGCGGGTGTCGGCCCGGTCGTCGCCATCGGTGTCTTTGAGGAAGAGGATGTCGGGGGAATTGGCGACCCAGACTCCACCATGGCCGACGGCAATGGCCGAGGGGATGTTCAACCCTTCGGCAAACACGGTCATCTTGTCGGCGGTGCCATCGCCATTGGTGTCTTCGAAGACCTTGATGCGATCGCGTCCTTCGCCGGGGGCCCGGCGGGGGTACTCGAGGCTTTCGCAGACCCAGATGCGTCCCCGTTCGTCAAAGCACATGGCGACGGGATTGACCAGATCGGGCTCATGGGCGACGAGTTCGACCTGGAAGCCCTCGGGAACCCGCATGTGGGTGAGGGACTCCCCGGGGGAGAGAGCCGGTCCGGGGGGTTTGTCCTGCGCGTGGGGGATGACCGGAGGTGCTCCCCAGGCGGCTGAAGAAAGCAGCAACCCCAGGGTGGCGAAGGCCAGAGAAAACCGGCGGGAGCGAAGAAAATGCGCGGGAGGAGCCAAACGCATCGAAACTTCCTGAAACGAACGGCGGGAGATTTCGGATCGGCCCGCTAGGCAGGCAACCGACGCCCTCGATTTGAGCAAAACGGGGGGGCAGGTGCCAATGCGGGGAGGCTCGACCGGTACGGGGAGTCACGAAAAACGGTGGAAAACGGGCCAAAAACGCGGGGCTGCCCGGGACTTCATCATTTTTTCGTTTTTCCTTGGCCGTTCTGGCACACTGATTGCTTTTCACTTGTTTCGCGAAGCGGTGAGAATCAACCTGGCTCTGCCGGAGAAACCAGAGCCAAGTTGATTCACGACAAGTACGCCGACTGGAAAGGGAGCCGGGTTGGGATGCAACCTCCCCGGGCGAGCGCCTCTCTTGCCAGTCGGCTACTTGTCTCCCTCCCAAACATTCACGCCACGGCGGAACCTGAGACTTTGAGGTTCTGTCCCTGGTGATTGACGATCTGTGTCTTCCCGTTCATTCACTCTGACTTGGAGGGCCGTCTACTGACAGAATCAACCACTTTTGCGACACGCTGAGAATCATTCTGGCTCTGCCGGAGAAACCAGAGCCAGCCTGATTTTCGAAGCGTACGCCGACTGGAAAGGGAGCCGGGTTGGGATGCAACCTCCCCGGGCGAGCGCCTCTC
>CAIUHT010000399.1 GCA_903898975.1 uncultured Planctomycetaceae bacterium | reverse complement strand
GCCGTGATCGGGTGAAGATCCTCGCCTCGGAGTCCGACGAGTATTCCATCTGGTCCAAGCGGCTCGAGTCGGGAACCTTCGAGAGTCTGCGGGCTGTCGCCGATGGTCAGTTCCGCGAACTCGACTCGACCGAACTCTCCCTGCTCCTCTCCGGCGTGTCGATCCAGACCGCCCACCGACGACGCCGGCTTGGCCACCCCGTATGACCACTTTCGCCTCAGGCCGCGGCCAATGGTCCATGAACCTGTTCGCTGATGGTCCCCGCGCCTCGCGCGGGCGGTAAAACACTTCGTTTTGCTCTCCTATTTTCGAGAATTTTCGTCAAGTTCCTCATTCTCGTCTTATCTGTTCGGGGACACCCAGTATAATGCGTGCATGAAGAAGAAACGTCCCCCCCAAACAGTCCTGATTCCGCAAGACCTCGCCGGGTGCCACGCCCTGCTTGAGCAGCTCTTCCGGACTGTGGCTGAGCAGCAGGAACTGCTGGCCAGCAAGGATCGGGAACTCCTCGCGAAGCAGGTACGCATCGAAGACCTGCTCCGGGCCCGGTTCGGACGCCGCAGTGAGCGGTACAAGGCCGATCCCAACCAGTTGCTCCTTGATTTCCCCGGTGTCCCGGGAATCGAGTCGATCGCCGAGGGGTTGGCCGATGCTGTCGACGACCTGCGGGAACTGAATGTCGCGGCCCCAGAGCTGGCCGCGGCTCCAATTGAGCCCGAGCCGATTGCCACTAAGGTTCGGAAGCCCCGCAAGCGGCGGGCCGAACAGTTGCCCGCCCACCTGCCCCGCCGCGAGGAAGCTGTGGAGGTGCCCGAGGGGGTCTCGCTTTGCGGAATACACGGGGCTCGGCAGCAGATCGGCGAGGATGTGATCGAAACCCTCGTGTATGCTCCCGCCGAGCTGTACGTTCGGGTCCAGCGTTTGCCAAAGTTCGCCTGTGTCGGGCATGCCGAGTGCGGAGTCGCCAGTCCGGCTCGACCGGTGGGGCTGGTCGAGGGGAATCGGTACGACACCTCGATCGCCGCCCAGATCATCACGGCGAAGTATGGCTTTCACCTGCCGATCTACCGCCAGCAGGACCTGTTCTCGGCGGCCGGGTGGATCGCGCAGCGGGGAACGCTGCTGAATATCCTGCGGGCAGCCGGGGATGTGGTGAAGCCGTTTATTGAACACCTTGTGAAGCGGGTGCTGCGGACGGGCCCGGTGGGAACGGACGATACCACGGTCACCCTGTTGCTGCCGGCGCAGTTGCCGGGAATCGACCCCGGGAATCCCCGGTCGCAACGGGTTCATGAGGTTCTCGCGGCCGCCCGCGAAAGTGGGCAACCGAGCGTGACGGCCCGGATGTGGGCCTATCGCAGTGTGCAGGAAAAGCTGAATGTTTTCGACTTCACAGTCAGCCGGCACCGGGATGGGCCGGATCAGTTCCTGCTGAACTCCGGGTATGAAGGGACACTGATCTCCGACTGCTACACAGGCTACCTGACGCTGGACCAGCGGAGCGGTGCGCGCATTCGTCACGCGGCCTGCAATGCGCACGCCCGCCGGAAGGTTCACGAGGCTCGGAGCAACCATCCGCAGCTGGCGGCGACATTGCTGGGCATCTACCAGCAGTTGTACGACATCGAGGACCGGGCCCGAGGTGCCGATCTGGCGGGACGCCGCGCCTTGCGCCAGACCGAGGGGGTCGCGGTCTGGACCAGGTTGTGCGGTGTGCTGGAAAGTCCGCAGGCCAAGCGACTGGCCCCGAAGGACAAGATGGGAGAAGCGGTCGAATACATCCGCAAGCACCTGGCGGCACTGCGGGTGTACCTCGACGATCCACTGGTGCCGATCGACAACAACGACGTCGAGCAGCTGATGAAGCAGGTGGCTGTCGGACGAAAGAATTGGCTGTTCGTGGGGAGTGTCGAAGCCGGCGAGCAGGCGGCGATGCTGATGACACTGACGAGCAGTGCGTTGCGGAACGACCTGCACGTCGAGACATACATCAAGGCAGTCCTCGACACCCTGCTGGCGGGCTCGACCGACTACGACGCGCTCGCGCCGGAGGCATGGGCGAAGACGCATCCGGAGGCGATCCGGGAGTACCGGCAAACGGAACGAGAGGAACGGCAAGAGGCGAAGACGCACCGCCGGGAGCGGCGACGCAATACAGAAGGCGACGCAATACAGAAGCGGAGCAGTCGGG
>CAIUHT010000398.1 GCA_903898975.1 uncultured Planctomycetaceae bacterium | reverse complement strand
GGGCGGCGTGGTTGATGGTGTCACGCGAGCGTTCCGCGTCGTAGATCCCGCTCATGATGTCGCGCGAACCGGGATTGCGCGAATCGCCATAGCCCAGCGTGTGGCCAATCTCGTGGGCCATCACGGTGAAGTAGTCGTACGTGCCCGCCGGGTTGCCGTTGCCAATCTCGGTATCCCAATACTCGGCGACATCGAGCCAGGCGGCACCGTTCACGCGGAAGTCGCCGGCGTCATCACGCGTGAGCTGTCCCCCCGCCACACCCAGTGTGCCCCCCGTGGCACTGTTGAGGTTGAAGGCCCGCAGATCACCCGTCCCAAAGTTGACGATGTGGGCCAGGTCGGCCTCCTGGTCACGCACAAAGATCAATTGCCCCCCGGTCGCGTCGGACCAGGCGTTCAGCGCGTCGATGGTGCGGGCCATCTGGTCGGCCGAGATCAGGTTCTCGAACCCGTTCTGGTTCCGGAAGTCGTACTTGACCACCACGGGCTCATCCGCCGACTCGTACCACGGCGCGCGAACCGTCCCGTAGGTCTGACCGGGGACCAGTCCAATCGCGTTCCCCTGCTCATCGAGTTCGAGCCCGAGTTGGGCCAGCGCCTGGGCGTCCATTCCTCCCGCTCCGTCCGGACCGGCTCCACCCAGAGAGGTGTTGCTCAGCGTCCCCCCGTCTTCACCCAGGTTGACCCCCGCCCCCGGGCCCTCTCCGTTCTCGGATGAGAACATCGCCGTCGGGGCCACGGTGGCTCCCCCTTCGTCCTCAGTGCTCGCTCCCTCAATGGGGGACGGATTGCTCGAGCCCTCGCCCGAGCGGGGAGGGTTGGAACTCTCTTCGTTCGCCGACTCGTCGAGTGGGCCGCGGTCGGCGGGCTTGGTCGCCCCGGTCGGCGTGACCTGCGTGAGGGCGGTCTCCAGCAGGTTGGCTGTGCTGGACTGAGTGGACGAACTCTCGCCGTTGCTGCCGCTTGTCGCGGGAGGCAGTCCCGAGTCGGAATCGGCGGTCCCCTGGTCCGCACCACTGGTCGTCGCCTGCTCCCACGCGACTTCCTGGGTGGTTGTCTGCTCCCAGTCGAGAGGCTGGTCGGTGGAGGAGGTATCCGCGAGCCCGCCCACTCCGCCGAGCGCCCACCGGGATTCAAACCGCTCCACCCGCTGCCAGGGGAAGGCGGGGCTGCGGGTCTGAGACCGACTGTCATCGCGGAACAGCTTACGGAACCAGTTGGCCATCGGAAGACTCCCTCGAACAAAAACAGCGCGAGACACCGTGTCTGTGGAATCATCGGCAACTCCCCGGTAATTCCTTCAGTCGCTACTGGCGCAAAAATCTGCCCGATCGTTAAAATCCCCGCAATCTCAAGCGGGGTCGGAATTTCCGTTGCCAGGGAACAGTTGAAACAATTTCACGCCGGCATGACGCGACCAGGGCCAGCAGTCTGCCAGGCAATTCCGCTTGAAAATTTTGCAATCCAGCGCGGGCCCGGTTTCTTTTCAGTGAGCGCGATGTTGGTCGCCGCGCGCGGTCGGTGTAAAACCCCCTCCCTCGCCTCGGGCC
>CAIUHT010000397.1 GCA_903898975.1 uncultured Planctomycetaceae bacterium | reverse complement strand
GCTTGGCCACTGGTCGCCCCCACGGGTGAGCGACTGGCCATGTTCGACGTGCAGTGGCCCCCCACCGCGACTGTCGACCCCTCGACCAGTGAGTTGCTGGCGGAAGTGGCCGGGGCCCTGGCGCGCACACTCGCGGCGGAACAGGAACGCCGCGAACTCCGCCGCCATCAACAGCAGTTGACCGATCAGTTCGCCCGGCACGTCCAGCTGGTGGGCGAGAGCCCCCCCATGGCCAGCCTGCGGGGGACCGTCGACCAGCTCGCCACCACCGATCTGGCGGTCCTGCTGCTGGGGGAACGGGGAACGGGACGCGAGATGGTGGCCAAGGCGCTGCACTACCAGGGGCGCAGGCGACACCGCCCGTTCGTTGCGGTGAACTGTGCCGGGGGAGATCCCGCCGAACTGCTGCTCGAACTCTTTGGCCGCGAGGCCGAGACCGAGGGAGAAAGCCCACTGTCGGGCACAGCGGCAGGCCCGCCCGGAACCGGCACTGGGGGGGCGGCGACCATGGGACAGTGCGAACTGGCCGATGGGGGGACGCTGTTTGTAGACGAGATCGCCGACCTGGGGCCCGAGGGACAAGCCGGGCTGCTCAAGCTGATGGACGACCGGCAGGTCACGCGGGTGGGGGGCACCCAGGGACTGCGCGTCGATGTGCGGGTCGTGGCGGGAAGCAGCGTCCCACTGGCCGAGCTGGTCAAGGGGGGCCGCCTGCGGGAAGACCTCGCCTTGCGGTTGGGGGTGGTCTCGGTGGATCTCCCGCCGCTGCGCGACCGCCCGGCCGACGTCCTCCCGCTGGCCGAGTTCTTCCTGGCCCGCTTCGCCCGGCAGATGGGTCGCCCGGGCCTGGTGCTGTCGGCCGCGGCCCGCGATCGGCTGACCGCCCACGCCTGGCCGGGGAATGTGCGGGAGTTGCGAAACCTGATGGAGCGGGTCGCGTGCCTGGCCACCACCCCCGAGGTGCGGCCCGAAGACCTGTCGTTCGCCATCTCCCCCGAGCGGGACTCGACTCTCGACGCGGGGGAACCGGGTCTCGCCGAGGCGACCAGCCAGTTCCAGGCAGGCTACATCCGGCGGACCATCGCCCGCGTCGGGGGCAACATGTCGGAAGCGGCCCGACTGCTTGAACTGCATCGCTCGAACCTCTATCGCAAGATGCGGCAGTTGGGCATGGAGGCCCCCCGTGGCGATGGCGACGGGGGAGAATGACCCATGCCGGCCGAACACTGTGCGGGCGACGAGCAAGAGCCTTCACCAGGGTTGCCACAAGGTTCGTTCGGGCCTTGCGCTGACCATGGGCCGGGCCCGGAGCCAACCGACCGGGCCTGGCACCACTGGCTGGGGCGGGGCGTGGTCCGGTTGTGGACTTTGCCCAACACCCTGTTGGGCCTGGTCTGCCTCCCTCTCGCGCTGGCCACTGGGGGCGGCGCGCAGTGGGTTCGCGGTGTGTGCGAGATCTACGGCGGCGCAGTCACCTGGCTGCTCAGGCGGGTCGTGCCCCTGCAGGGGGGAGCCCGGGCCCTCACCCTGGGGCACGTGATTCTCGGACGCGATCGCCGGGCGCTCGCCCTGTGTCGCGAACACGAGCACGTACACGTCCGGCAGTACGAACGCTGGGGCCCGCTGTTCATTCCCCTGTACCTGGGCTGGAGCGTCTGGCTGGGGCTGCGTGGTCGCTCGGCGTATCTCGACAACCCGTTCGAACGCGAGGCGTACGACGCCGTCCCCGAACTGCTGGCCGAAGACGAACGCTGGCTGGCGTGACCCCACCACTCACCACTCACCACTCGCGTTCCCTGGGGAACACCCTCTCCGGCCGGTGGGGCCAGCCCCTCGGAGTGGATGGCCCCAAATCGCCTGCCGCACCGGGGTCCCCCAGCCGTTCCGGGCTTGCATTGACCAGAGGGCCCGAAGAGACTGGAGCGAACCCGCAGGGTGGAACGGGGCCCAGGGGGGGCCCGGCCCGGGGGCCTGACCGTGCACCAGACCGGGGCTGTGGAATGTCCGCCGGAGGTTTCGGCCGCGAAAAAGCCTCCCCGCGCTGGACCCGCCGGGAGTGGGTGCGGGCGGGTGGCCTCGCCCCCCTGGGGCTGGGGCTGCCGGCGCTGCTGCGCGCCGAGTCGGCGGCCCGCCAGGCCACGGGCCAACCCGCCGCGACCCGAGACCCCAACCCACGGGCGGCCGACCCCGCCCTGGCGACGCCCCGACGGAATCCAACCGGCGGCCGGGGGTTTGGCCGGGCGCGGTCGTGCATTGTGCTCTTCATGTTCGGCGCCCCCGCGCACCAGGATCTGTGGGATCTGAAACCGGGGGCACCCGATCACATCCGCGGCGAGTTCCAGCCCATCGCCAGCAGCGTCCCCGACGTCCGCGTTGGGGAACTGCTCCCCCGCCTCGCCGAGCGGGCCCATCAACTGGTGCAGATCCGCTCGGTCACGCACGCCGACAACACCCACACCGTCGCCATGCACCACATGCTGACGGGCACCCGCCATGTCCGGCCGGCCACCAACCCGCAGAACGCCCCCGACGACTTCCCCTGCCCCGGGGCGGTGGTCCGCCGGCTGGAACGTGACGCGGTGCTCGCGGGCGGGGCCGGGGCTGGGGC
>CAIUHT010000396.1 GCA_903898975.1 uncultured Planctomycetaceae bacterium | reverse complement strand
CTCCCAACACCCCGGCGGCGAATGGCGCCGCGACGAACGGCAGCGGGGTGAACGGCCTGGGATCGCTCCTCGGCCTGACGAATGGCAGCCCTGCCGCGGGTGCGCCGGCCAGCAGTGAAGAGGCGCTCCGGCGTCGCTGGTATCCGATCATCGACTACAGCCGCTGCACCAACTGCATGGAGTGCATCGACTTCTGCCTGTTCGGGGTGTACGGGGTCGATGGGCTCGATCGCATCCTGGTCGAGCAGCAGGACAACTGCAAAAAGGGGTGCCCGGCGTGCAGCCGGGTCTGCCCCGAAAACGCGATTATCTTCCCCGAACACAAGACCCCGGCGATCGCCGGGGCCGAGGTCGAACGGGATGCGAATTTCAAGATCGACCTGTCAAAACTGTTCGGGGCGCCGACCGCGATCGAGGTGGCGGCGGCCGAGCGGGATGCCGAACTGGTCCGCGATGGTCGGGATGCGGTCGGCTTGAGCGTGGGGATTCCCAAGCGGCGTTCCCAATCGGATGGCCCGCGCGATCAACTCGACGATCTCATGGACGACCTCGACAAGCTGGGCATGTAAGCCCGGGGGAGGCCCGGTGCGCGGCGACGCGGTGCCGGCTGCGGGGACGTGATGGCGAAGTGGGTGGAGAGTGGTGGGTAGAGAGTGGAGAGCTGCGTGTGGCGTGGCTGCACGCGCCGCCGGTCGCCCCGTGGTGAGGTCACTGTTGGCCACTCAGGGTTTGGGTTCGACGACAATCCGTCGCCCGTCGCGGCGCCAACTCAGCCCGGCTGGTCCCAGGGCTTTGTCCAACAGCACCTCGAGCCTGGCGTCGCGGACTTCCACCGAGATCCGCCGCTCCAGCCCCAATCCCGCTGCGGCCAATTCTTCGGCCTGGTACTCGAACTCCCAGCCGCCATGCTCGGGGCGCTCGAGCGTTTTCAGCAGCGCCAGGAGGGGCTTCTCCTGGAGTCTCAGGGTGTAGCGATGCTTGTCGTCGGTTCCCGACGCCACTCCCTCCCCTGCTGTCTTGGCCGCTCCTCCCCCATTCGCGGTCGATTTGGGTCCGGTCATCTTCGAGCCAGTGCCGGCCGGCCGAGGCGTCTTCGCCGTCACGGCCGGCGTGCCCGAACCCGGGTTGCCGACCTTCTTCGCAGCGGCTCCACCCGACGTGGTGTCGCTCGCCTCTTCGTTCTCTGTGGCCCCACCGGGTGACTTGAGCGACTCGTGCTCTTCCACCGTGGCCTCGACCAGGACGCGCAGCCCCTCGCTGCGGGCGGTTCGATTGGGGAGCCGGGTCTGAATTTCCTTCAGCCAGTCAGCGACCTTCGTGCCCCGGGGTGCCGGGTGAAATCGCCCGATGAGCGGTTCCGCCGGAGCCTCGACCACTTCGATGCCCCGGCCACCATCACGCCACTCGAACGTGAGATCGAACTGGATCAGGATGAGAGACAGGACCTCGACCGGGGTGGCCGACGGCAGTTGGGCGGCGGCCCACAGGTCATGCGGAATACGGTCGGTGTGAGACACCTTGAGGCGGAACTGGCGGGCGGACTGCTCGACCAGGTCGGCGGGAGTGTCGAGGTCTTTCCAACTCACATCAAGAGGTTCCTGGAGGCGTCGCGACGCTCCCTGCCGCAGGAGGGTCGCCAATTCCTCCTGCCGGAGGGCGACCAGGGTGCGCAGCCGGGCCGCCGGGGCTTTCGGGCCGAGGTAGAGAGTATTCCCCACGGGGACCACGCGGGCGTCGCGCGGGGCGATGAGTGCCTGGGTCAGTTCGAGCAGCGGGGTTTCCTTCGCCTGGAAATCGACGGGAGCCGAAGGGTCGATCCGCCGATCCAGCAGCAGCGATACGTGTCCCGCCGCCTGGATCCGTCCGCAGATTGTGCGGAGATCGACCTGCTCCCAGGCCACCGACAGCGGTTGCGTCAGTGCCTGGCGAAAGCGGGGGCCAGTCTCCAACGCAGGCTCGGACGCCTGACCGCAGACCGGGCCTGCCACGGCGATCCAGACCAGCGCAGCGGCGATCAGCGACCGGCCACTTCTCACCGGGTCGGCCTCCCCGGTCAGCTGAAAGCAGCCAGTGACTCGCCGCGATGGGCGCGGAGCCCGCTGGTCGGTCTCCCCTCCGGCAGGGCACTTGCCAGTGCCGGCGGATGGACGGGACGCGATGTCTTGGGGGAACGATGCTGGATGGCTGGCGTTCGAACCGGGGCGACGACGGTGGTTCGCGTCCGCGGACGGGAGATTGCCGTGAGGGACCGCTGAAATCGCCAACGGCTCAACCGCCCGGGGGGAGCCCAGGCTCGATTGTGGCTGGCGGAAGAACTCAGGCCTCAGACCCGACATGACGGTCACCCTCGGTCGAGACGAACGCGGAGCGGTGAGCCACCCCGGAGGCGTCACTGGCCACGTGCGGCATCACCCACGGGGCTCGATAGGCCCGGCGACTGAATTCGCAGCCGGGGCTTGCTTCGGGAGGCAGGGAGAGTGGTCCGGGAATCGAGCAGACCTCGCCCGTGCGGTAGGTCAGCGAACCCCAGTGGCACAGTTCGGTTGAGAGGCACGCCTGCGACAGGCTGGCGGAGGCCCGCGCGCGGCCACGGATCGCATCCACGAAGTTCGCCAAGTGGTTGCCCAACCAGCTTCCGGCTGGCTCTCCATGGAGTCCCGAACCGCCGTAGATTTTCCAGCCACCCCGGTCGAGGATCAGGGTCCCCTGCTCTCCCTGGAAGGCGATCGCCGAACTGCGTCCCTCGGGGGGCTGGTTGCTCCAGAGGCGGTGCTCCCAGGTCACGAGTTGCCGGGGAAAGCGGTAATGCACGAGCAGCGTGTCGGGAGTCTGCGTGTCGTCGGGTGCCTGGACCTGCGAGCCGAGGGCCAGCACCTGGGTGGGGCGGCTCCCCCCGAGGGCGAGTGCCGCCAGGTCGAGCCACTGGACTCCCGAGTGCCCCAGTTCGCCCGAGCCATACTCCCAGTGCCACTGCCAGTTGTGATGGAAGTGATGAGGATGGAAGGGACGGTCGGCGGCGGGGCCCAGCCACAGATCGTAATCGACACCGGCGGGAACCGAAGTGGCGGCCCGTCGGCCCAGCGCCGGCCGCTGGTGCACTGTCCACGCCCGCACCTGGTGCACGGGGCCGATGGCCCCGGCGGCGAGTTGAGCCAGGGCGGCGGTCACGTGCGGAGCACTGCGATGCGGGAGGCCGGCCTGCGTCACGACGCCCCGCGCTTCGGCCTGTTCGGCCAGTCGCGCCAGGAAGTGCAGTTCGGCCAGGTTGTGGGTGAGCGGGGCCTCGAGATACAGCGCCCGGCCCGCCTCGAGGACCCAGGCGGCCTGCAGCAGGTGCCAGTGATCGGGGGTCGCGACCACCACGCCGTCAATTCCGGGTTGGGCCAACACGTCGCGCAGGTCGACGGCCCGCCGGATGCTGGCGGGAGCCACCCCGGCGGCGGCCGCCACCCGCGGGATCGCCTGGTCGAGAATCGAAGAATCGACATCGACCAGGGTGTGGACCACCACGTCGGGGTGGGCGGCCAGCTCCAGCGCGAGGCGCAGCCCCTGCTGGCGAACTCCCACCACAGCCAGTTGCAACCGGCTGTTGACACCGCTGTTCGCCGCAGCTTCACCCTCGGTCCAGGGGACGACACTGGCAGCCATCCCCGCAGCGACACCGGCGGCATTGCGGGCACTGCTGCCCAGAAACTGCCGGCGGTTGAGAGCGGGATGGGGAACGGTCATGCGTGACCCAAATTGAAGGAGAACCCGCGGGCCGGACAGGAGCCGACCGACCCGACGTGGGCAAATGGTGTGCGTTATGTATTATGGCTTGAGAGGTGGCCCGGGAGAAGGACAGCGGCCCGGGCTGAGGGGGAAAACAGGAGCGTGGGGTCGCACCGCAATGGTGCGCCCCAGTCGTGCTGGACCGGGCGTCGTGACGGTTGGGGTCTGGGGCAGACACTCGAGGTGAGCCCGGGAGGTGGCCCGAGCCTGTGGTTGCCGTCGACCGGTTTGCGAGCGTGGAGGCGGGAGTTCGTTTGGGTCGGAAGCGCAGGACGGACGAGGGCTGGCGGGGAGCACGTCAGCCGACTGGTGGTGGCGTGAGCCGGTTGGGGATTCGCGGGGCCGGTGAGTTGTGAACAATCGGGAATCTGACGAGGCCGCAGGCGGGACATGACACGAGAGAGCATCTTCGAAGCGAGCCTGTCGTTCTTTTTATCGCCCATCAAGTCGTACCTGGACGACCCCACCATCAGCGAGGTGATGGTGAATGGGTGCGGTGCTGTGTACATCGAACGGCGGGGGCGCCTGGAAGCGACGCCGGCGCGATTCGAGAGTGAAGACGCACTGCTGACGGCGGTGCACAACGTGGCCCAGTACGTGGGCCGGGAGATCGACGCGGAACGCCCCGTACTGGACGCCCGCCTGCCGGACGGGTCGCGGGTGCATGCGGTCATTCCGCCGAGTGCCCGCCAGGGGACCTACCTCACCATTCGCAAGTTTTCGCGCGAGGTGATGGACCTGGCGCACCTGGTGAAGCTGCAAAGCCTGACCCCCGAGGCGCGGGAGTTCCTCGAGATCTGCGTGCGACTGCACAAGAACATGGTGGTCGCGGGCGGAACCGGCACGGGGAAGACGTCGCTGCTCAACGCCCTGTCGACGGCGATTCCGGAAGAAGAGCGGATCGTGGTCATCGAAGACAGTTCCGAATTGAAGCTGCGGCAGGCGCACACGCTCTACCTCGAATCCCAGCAGGCCGACGCCCGGGGCCGCGGGGCGCTGACCATCCGCGATCTGTTTCGCGCCTCGCTGCGGATGCGGCCCGACCGGATTGTGGTGGGCGAGGTGCGGGGGGGCGAGGCGCTCGACATGATCCAGTCGATGCTGACCGGGCACTCGGGGAGCCTGACCACCGTGCACGCGAGCAGCCCCCGGGACGCCCTGGTGCGGCTGGAAACGCTGTCGCTGATGTCGGATGTCGAACTGCCAATCTACGTGGCCCGCGCTCAGGTGGCCTCGGCCATCCACCTGCTGGTGCAGTTGAGCCGGTTTTCGGAGGATGGATCGCGGCGGATCACCCGCATCACCGAGGCGCATGGGCTCGACTCAGACCGCTACCAGCTGCGGGACCTGTTTGTGCTGCGCATGACCGGCCGAGGGGCCGACGGGCGACTGCAGGGCCAACTCGAGCCCACGGGGCAAGTCCCGACGTTCGCGGCGGAGGCGCACGAACAGGGGCTGGCCTCGCTGGCGCGACTGGCCCCCGAACTCTGGCGCGTCTGAAGCCCAACCGCCGGCGGCGACCGGCCGCTCGGTCCCAGGCCCAGCCGACCAATCACGCCCATCCAATCACGCCCGTCCGAAACCGCACCCCGATGCACAGTGCTCGCTGGCCCGTGACGGGGTCGACCGGCCCAACCAGCGGGTGGCAGGTCGCCCTGCGTTCGATGGGGCGCCGGTTGCGTGGTGAGGGGACCAGGCGCAGCGCCCCCCGAGCGTCAACTGCCGGGGTGGCGTGGGCTGGGGCCCCCTAGCGGGCGGCGGCTCGTGGGGCGGGTTGGTTGACGGGCAGGAACTCCACCCCGCCGACGATTCCCAAGTCGCGATCTTTCCAGCGTTCGGCCCGCTTGGGGTCGGACGTGAAGACCAGTGCCAGCTGTCGTCCGTCGGCGTTGGCCACCAGGTAGTAGATCCACTGCATGGGTGTGGCGGCGTCGTCCCCCTCTTCGTTCTTGGCTGCCACCGTTCCCAGCACCACCACCCGGAAGACGTACAGCCCGTCCCGCACCTTGACCCGCTCGGCGCGCAGCAGTTTGCCGAAGTTCTTGCCCAAGGTGGCCTGGATGTCCTGCTGAAAGACCTCTTCAGGGACGTGCCGGCCCGGTGGGGCATCGGCGAGTTTCTTGATGGTGCACTGCGCGAGCAGTTCGCCCTGCTCGAGCAGCCTGAGCATGGCGAGGTCTGAGTTCTGGGTCAGCAGGTGCCAGTTGCGTTCGTACAGGAACCGGGCATTCCACGCGGGAGCCTCGAACATCAGCAGGCGCGAGGCGGGATTGGGCTGCAGGGGAATCTTGGCCAGGGGGGCGGCGGCGAGCGGGCCCTCGTCGGCCGCCGGGGCACGCTTCACGGTCAGAGTCGCCTTGAGATCAAGCCCGGGCGAAACGGGGCCGACGGCCCGTTTCTCGCGCTGCGTGAGCGAGAGGCTGGTCCAGCACTGGCGCTCGGTGTCGAAGGTGAGTTCGCCCTGCAGTTCCACGCGGGCCGACGCTCCGAGGACGGCTCCCGTGATCTCTCCCTCGAACGACACGCGGGCGACCGACTTTTCGACCGACACCAACCGACAGGCGAGGGTCCCCTTCTCGACCGCCTCGATCCCCGCCAGCAAGGGCAGAACCCAGGCCTCGGGCTTCCAGCGATCGCCCGGTTCGACGCCCGACTCGGGGAGCAATGCTCCAATGACCAGGCTGTCGCCCGGGGAGTGCAGCAAGTCGAGTTCGCCAAACTGCAGCGGTGCCTGCGGGCTGAAGAGTTCCACCCCCAGGTCGGTTCCCTGGGCGACAATGAGCCGGGTCTGGTTCCGCAGGTCGGAATTCGACACCTGGGGCCCGGCGGTAATCGAAGCTCCCGCCTGGTCGTAGAACCGGATCGAACGCAGCGACTGGGCCTGTCGGCCAGCCCCTTCCAGGAACCGCTCGCGGTAACGGAAACCGGCGTCGACCTTCAAGGGGAGGGCCGACTGAGCACCCGGCTGCGGGAAAATCTCTCCTTCGACCTGCAGGTGGCTGCTCAACTGGAAGACGCGCGGAGTGACACGATCTTCCTCGAGAGCGACCCGTTCCTCCGCGCTGGACCGCGCTGGACCGGGCCAGCTCCAGTCCGTCCCGCCGCCAAGCGAGGTCAGCCCGACCAGGGCGAGGGCGATCAGCCAGCGGACGGCTCGGCGGGGCCCCGCCACGGCGTGGGCCACTGGCGTCGTCGCCGCTGGATGTGTTGCCACTGGAGTCGTTGCCGCCGGGGACCGTGCGAGCGCGGTTTGTTGCGGCGAGGTCACAGCCCTCGGCGAGGGTGCCTGGCAGGGGTCTGCGAAATGTGGCTGGGGCTGCATCCGTGATCTCTCCCCGCGGCAAGCCGCGCTGGTTCACCCTGAGCGACGAGGGGCTGATTCGGCCACCACGCCGCCTCGTGGGAGCCCCCGTCGGGGGGTCGTTTTAGCGAAAAACCCCGACCCCGAGAACACGAGTTCCAACTCTGCTTGATCGCCCCAAAGAAACACCAGTATACTCACCGGTTGGCGGGTCTCGCGGAGGCTCGCCCCCCTCTTTCCCCAACCTCCCCTGGCCCCGCCATGCCCGAAGAACCGCAACTGGAACGGTTGATCGCGAAGGCCCGGGCTCAGCTCAAGGAGGGCCGACTGGAGGAAGCCCGGTCACTGTTTCAACAGGCCCGGGACCTGGATGATCTCGAACCGGACGCGCACGACGGCCTGGCGACCATCGCCTACCTGCAGGGCGAACTGGAACTGGCGGTCGAACATTTCGAACGCCTGACCCGACTGGACCCCCGCCGGGCCCCCGCCTGGACCAACCTGGGGGCGATCTACAACCGCTTGAACAACCACACCCGGGCCGTCGAGGTGTTGCGCCGGGCGGTGCAGGTCGATCGCACCTCGGGGCCGGCGTTTTACAACCTGGGCTCGGCGTACCGCCACTTGAAGCAGTGGTCCAATGCGGTTCCAGCCTACCGCGAGGCGATTCGGCTTGAGCCAACCGAACCCGATGCGTACATCAGCCTGGGCCAGGTCTACCTGGAGATGAAGAACGTTCCGCAGGCAACCGCGCAATTTCGCAAGGCTCTCGAGCTCCGGCCAGACTCGAAGCGGGCCCGCAAGGGGTTGGCCGAGTGCGAGTCGGCGGTCGCCACCGAGACCTCGAAGGCCTCTCCCTTCGGGCGGCTGGTCGACACCAGGATGCTGGCCCAGGGTCAGCAGGCGTCGGTGGTCTCGACCAGGGTGTTGAGCCTGACCGAACGGCTGCGGGACCGGCGGGCGGTCGACAACCTGAGTGCCGCGCTGGAGCTGGAAGGGGCGGCGGTGGACCAGTCGCTGGCGGGCGCGCTGTCTGAGGCCCTGTCGCAGCTGGTGAAGGGACTGATGCTGGCGAACAAGCCCGATCGCGACGCCGCCCTGACGCAGGGAGCCGAGGAATACGGCCGCGCCTGCCGCGAGCTGGGGCAGCTGACCACCTCGCTCCGACGCACGGTCCGCCAGTTGCGGGACCACGAAGGGACGGTTCAGTGAGTCGCCCGACTCCCTACAGCGATCAGGAATTGACGGGGGATGGCCTGGAGCGAGCGCGGCTTCCCCGACACATCGCGGTCATCATGGATGGCAACGGGCGCTGGGCGCAGCGCCGCGGCCTCCCGCGGGTGGAAGGGCATCGTCGCGGGGTGCAGACGGTGCGCTGGATTGTCGCCGAATGTGCCAGGCTCGACCTCGCCCAGCTGACGCTCTACTGCTTCAGCCACGAAAACTGGAAGCGACCGCAACGCGAACTCGACCTGCTGATGAGCCTGCTGGAGCAGTTCCTGGTCGAAGAGCGGTCGGAGATCATGCGGCAGGACCTGGTCTTCTGCTCGATTGGACGGCGCGACGGGCTGTCCGCCGGGGTGCTGCGGCAGCTCGACGCCCTGACCGAGGCCAGCCGGGGCAATGGGGGCATGCGGCTCTGCCTGGCGATCAACTATGGCAGCCGGCAGGAGCTGGTGGATGCCTGCCGGGGGGTGGTGGCGGCGGTCCAGCGGGGCGAGCTGGACCTGGCCAAGCTGGATGAGAAGGAGTTTGAACAGCACCTCTACACGGCGGGAATGGTCGACCCCGACCTGCTGATCAGGACGGCGGGCGAGCGTCGCATCAGCAACTTTCTGCTGTGGCAGATCAGCTATGCCGAATTGTGGGTGACCGGCAAGTGCTGGCCGGAGTTTCGCAAACCCGATCTGTTCGAGGCGCTCCGCGACTTTGCAACCCGCGACCGCCGGTTCG
>CAIUHT010000395.1 GCA_903898975.1 uncultured Planctomycetaceae bacterium | reverse complement strand
CTCTCCTTTTATAAAGGGGGGCCCGCGCCACGCATTTCTACCTGGCCCTTGACGCAGCACTGCCCCCAGGGTGGCACGTGGTTTGGGCCTGAACTTGCGAAGCCCTCCCAAGCCCCCCCGGTTCCCAAGCCTGCGCCGTGTCCCGAGCGAAGTGTGCGTCGAGCCGAAGGAAACCTGGGGGGCTTGCCGAGTGAGAAGTCTTTCTGCGGGTCACTGGGCAGGGTTGGCAGGAACGGCGCAGGCGGGCGACACCGGGCTTCGCGGCAGCACTGAGAACGCCCAGTTCGACTGGCGGATTGCAGGTCTTACAACGTGGGCCGCTCCCGACCGCGACCGAGCGTCCCGCCTTGGCCCGTCGAACCGCACCTCGCCCGGCGAGCGCAAGCCGTTGCCCGCCATAGGCCCCAAGGGGGCCACGGGCTGGCCGCCGGTGCCAATCCGAGATTCCTGCCACGGGTGGCCCGCTGTTTGCTCTTCACCCTGTCCATGCGGGAGAAGGATCGCCCGCGCGTCCGAGCGAATCAGGGAAGACTCACCGGCATGACGAGCCTGACACGGTGCGTGGGGGTGATTGGGGCAATCTGGGTGGTTGGGGTCGCCCGCCCGGCGATCTCCGCCGACTACCGTCACCAGACGCCCAACTTCACGGTGCAGGCCAGCACGCCCGAAATCGCCCGGCAAGTGGGTGACGCCGCCGAATACTTCCGCCGCGAGATCGCCCGCCAGTGGCTGGGGACCGAACTGCCCAAGTGGAGTGCCCGCTGTCCCATCCGGGTGAAGGTGGGGCAGATTGGTGCCGGGGGGCAGACCACGTTCAACTTCCACCCGGTCGCGAACGGCCCGTCCGAGGTGTGCGACTGGAACATGGAAGTGCAGGGCTCGCTCGAGCGGATTCTCGACTCGGTGATTCCCCACGAAGTGAGCCACACGATCTTCGCCTGTTACTTCCGCCGGCCACTCCCCCGCTGGGCCGACGAAGGGGCGGCGACACTGGTCGAATGCGAATCGGAGCGGCGACGCCAGGTGCTGACGGTCGAGCAGGTCATCCAGACCCGCAACCGCATTCCTCTCAACCAGTTGCTGGCCATCAAGGAGTATCCCCGCGATCACACCGCGGTCATGACGCTCTACGCCGAGGGCTACTCGCTGGCCGAGTGGCTGGTGCAGCAGGGAGGACGGCAGCGGTTCCTGGAATTCCTTGAAGTGGCCCATCAGCAGGGATGGCCGACCGCCATCAGCCGGTGCTACCAGCTCGAATCGGTCGACGCGCTCGAAAAGCGCTGGCAGGAATGGGTGCTGGCGGGAAGTCCCGAACTCCCCGGACGCAACGGGGCCCCCACCACCTCCCCCACCACACTGATTGCCCAAGGGGAGACGCCCGCTGCGACAGGCTCGAATGATGCTCGGGAAGAGTCGAGCCGTTCAGCAGCCATGCTGGCCAGTTCGACCGGACGCGGCCGGCCCGCGACGGCCCCCTCCCAACCCCGTCCTGATCGCCAACTGGCGGCGACCGCTCCTGGCCGGCGCCCCAACCTGGGCGAACCCTCGGGAGACGCGGCCCGCGTGCGTGGGCAGTCGCCCGCCGAACCTGACGAACCACTGCCCCAGCGCCCCGCCCGGGAACCCGACCTGGTCGCGATGGGAAATCGCCTGACCGCCCCGAGCCCCGCGCGCCGGTCCGGGACCACCGCGCTGGGTGAACCCGAGTCGCTCGCCGACAGCCGGGCCCCGGCTCGGCCGAACTCCCGCAACACCGACCCCGGCGAGTTCGAGGGGGATGCTGACACGAGCGCCAATGCCAACCCCCGGCTCGAGCGTGATCTCGACCAGCCGGTCGTGGGCGGCAGCGCCGGGAACTCGCTGGCCAACGGCACGGCAAAAACCACCTCTCGCCCCTTGCCCCAGCGGGGCCGGGCCCAGCCTCCGCGCGACGCCTTTGAGGGAGACTCAGACGCAGTGGCGATGGGGGACGACTTTGCCGAGCGGGAAGCTCCAGCGCTGGCCCGGTCGATGACTTCGCGCGGCAACTCGGCGCGGTCGCCCCGCGGCAGCCTGGGTGGGAATCCGCCGAGGGCCCGAGGAGATTTCGACGGGAACTCGACGGCGACGGGCGTTGCGCCGCAGCGTGTGAGCCGGGCGACCCGGTCGGAGTTTCCCGATGACGCGTGGCCAGCCGGACGCCTGCCGCGCCGTTAAGCCTCAACCCGCGCCACAGCCGCGGCGTGGCCACACACTCGCCAACTGGTTGCGAAGGCTGAGCGGCGTTCTCCACGGGGCAATCTCTCGTCAGCGGGTCAGCTCCGGGCAGCGCATCAGCCCTCTTGAACAGGGAGGTCGCCCT
>CAIUHT010000394.1 GCA_903898975.1 uncultured Planctomycetaceae bacterium | reverse complement strand
TCGGTCAGCATCAAAGTCGATTGCTGCGTTGCGATCGATGCGAGCTGCGCTGAATTCACTGTGTGCCGTCCCGACAGGGGTTCCGTCCCGACAGGGCGGAAGTTTGTTGAACCGTTTGTTCCACAAGGAGTCGTTCATGAAGCGTTCCACCTCGCTGCTGGCGCTCGTCGCCGGTTGCTTCCTGCTGTCGGGTCTGGCTGTGGCGGCCGTGAAGCTCGACGGTATCAAGTGCCCCGTTTCGGGCAAGGACGTTAAGGAAGACAAGGCTGTCGATTACGCTGGCGGCAAGGTCTACCTCTGCTGCGGCGGCTGCCCCGACGCCTTCGCCAAGGACACCAAGAAGTTCGCCACCAAGGCCAACCACCAGCTGGTGGCCACCGGCCAGGCCAAGCAGGCCAAGTGCCCGCTGTCGGGCGGCGACCTGAAGGACGGCATCGAGGTCACCATCCATGGTGCCAAGGTCAAGTTCTGCTGCAACAACTGCAAGGGTAAGGCCGAGAAGGCCACCGGCGACGAGCAGGTCAACCTCGTCTTCGGCGAAGACGCCTTCAAGAAGGGTGGCTTCAAGGTCAGCAAGTAATTGATCGCGGCGTACCGCCGCTATCAACTGCTGCCGGTTGTGGAATCAAGCCGCGGTGCTCTCGGGCACCGCGGCTTGTTCGTTTTCACTCCGCTGCTGCGCCGCCCGACAGCCCAAGGTCGATTCCCGATCGTGATGCCGCGCAGCCTGGTCCCCGACGGTGAAAGCCTCACCCGGACCTCCGCGCAGCTGGCCGGCTTTGGGCAAGTTTCCGCAGGCTCACGCGGCCGCGCGCCACCGCGAGCCCCCCCTCGACACCAGCCGGCGGCGGCCGCTGAAACTCTTGCGCATCAAACTCGCCGGGCGGGTACGCCCAACGACTTGCCGCCATCAATCGCCAGCGCGGTGCCGGTCACGAACAGGGCCGCGTCGCTGACCAGGTACAACACCGCCTCGGCGATCTCGCGGGGGGTGATCATTCGCCCGCACGCTTCGGCGAACGGGCTCGCGGCCAACAGGGCCCGCACGGCGGCGTCCCGATCGGGAGCGGCGTCCAGTTGCTCGTCCATCATCCGCGTCTGACCCACGGGTCCGGGACAGACGGCGTTGCAGCGAATCCGCTCGCCCGCATGACACAGGCCGACGCTCCGCATGAGCGCCAACAGCGCCCCCTTGCTGGTCGAGTACACCGGGTCGTGGGCTCTTGGCAACAGCCCCGCGTTGCTGGCAATGAAGACCAACGCCCCGCCCCCGGCCCGCCGCATCCACGGGACCGCGGCCCGCGACAGCAGGTACGCTCCCTTGACGTTCACATCGAGACAGTGGTCCCAGTCGGCCCCGCTCCGCTCGGTGATGGGGCCCACCATGCCCACGCCGGCGCTGTGGATGGCGATGTCGAGCTGACCGGTCCCCCGTGCGGCGTGCTCCACCAGGGCCTCGACCTGTGGCTCTCGGGTGACATCGCAGTCGAGGGCCTCGATGCCCCGGGCGGCCAGGACGGAACGCACCCCCTCGGGATAGTCGATGTCCCCGACCGTGACGCGGGCTCCCCGCTCGGCCAACAGTTCGGCGATGGCCCGCCCAATGCCGCTCGCACCACCCGTCACTGCCGCGGCCCGATCCCGCAGATCCACACTGTCGCCCATGTTGGTCTCACTGGTGCCAGGTTGTGTGCGTGGCCTGCGTCGCTCCCGCTGCCTCACCAGCGGGCCGGCGACAGACCGACCACTGTCGC
This sequence comes from uncultured Planctomycetaceae bacterium, assembly GCA_903898975.1. Lineage (GTDB taxonomy): Bacteria > Planctomycetota > Planctomycetia > Planctomycetales > Planctomycetaceae > UBA10511. The sequence continues at coordinate 673 of CAIUHT010000394.1, read as the reverse complement.
CAGCCGCAGGGTGCGGCAGGGAGAGTTTGGCCGGCCCGGTTAGCCGTGCAGCTCTTCGCCCGGCAGGTTTTTGCCCGGCAGGCTTTTGTCGAACAGGTTCCGACCAGATCGTTTTTTTGAACGTTGTCGCCCCTGAGGCCGGTGCTCTTGGGGGGAACGCCGCGCGGTCGCCCCACGGTGAGCCGGGCCCGGGATGGCGACTTGAGGACCCGGTCGGCGAGGGGTATGGTACCGCAGTCGCCACAACGCTGGCAGCCAGTCCAGAGTGGTCAATCCTGTACTTTCCGCGTCTTTCCGAGCCTCATCGTGACGATCTTCGACCGTGCCCTCAGCGAAGTCTCTGCGGGAATGACCCTTGGGCTGGGATCGGGGCGGGCCTCGCAGCAGTTTGTGCGGGCCCTGGCGGCCCGGGTTCGCGATGGACTCGCAATTCGCGGTGTGCCCACCTCGATCGAGACCGAGCAGTTGGCCCGCGAACTGCACGTTCCCCTCGTCACGCTCGCCGAGGCGGGCCGGCTTGACCTGACGGTCGACGGAGCCGACGAAGTCGATCCCGCGGCCAACCTGATCAAGGGTTATGGGCGGGCCCTGTTGCGGGAAAAGATCGTGGCGGCGTCTTCCCGTCGCCTGATTATCCTGGTGGGGACCGAAAAACTGGTGCCGCGGCTCGGGA
>CAIUHT010000393.1 GCA_903898975.1 uncultured Planctomycetaceae bacterium | reverse complement strand
CGCGGACACTTTGGGACCCTCAGTTGTCGAGTCTGAAGCCGGCAGACAAGGTCTGGTTGGCCGAGGCGGTGCACCAAGTCCCCGAGCAGGCGGCCAAGCTGACCTACGAGCGGTCTCACACGGGCTTCATCCGGGAGATCACGGTCACACTGGCCGATGTCGAGCGGATCTACCGCGAGAGGCAGCAGGCAACGACCACCTAGCCGTCGGTAACGCAGCCAAGTTGCTCGACTGGAATTCTGGACTGCGGACGCACCCGGAGCTCGAATCTGGCCCGCGAGCCGGCTCTGAGCCCTAGCTCCACTCGAAGACTGCCGCAGAGTCTTGGTAGTCCTCGTCTGCCGACCTCACCAGCCCCCGAACCGGGCTATGAATCTCGATGGGGCCGCGGCGGGCCGTCCGCAGACTGGATCGAGATGGGGTTGGGCTGACCGGGTGGGGTGTTTTTGATGGATGTCGCCGATGGCTGGGTTCGTCGGGACTGGGCCGCTCGGGTTTGTACGAATAACAAGTGGGTTCGGACCATTCAAAGAGCCTGTTGACCCGTTGAAAGTCGCTGTCCCCTGGGTGGCTAAGGGCGGTAAAACGGTTTTGTCTTACGACAATCCCGAATCCCATTAGTCGCTCGAAGGTTTTTTGGACCTGGGAGGCTGGAAGGGCGGCGGCTGTTGAGGCAACGGAGTGACCCTCGGAAGCTGTCGCGCGAACCGGGGCGGGAAGTTTTGCTGGTTCGATCGGATCTTCAAAGCCGATGCTCGGAACCAGCGGCGGGGGTGTGGTGGGAGAGGTTTAAGCCCTGGGGAGGAACTGCGGGTGGCGACGATCGCGAAATCTCTCGAGTGGAAACTGGCGGCGATCCATGCCGACCCGGCCAACTGTCCCGAGTTCATCCTCGCCGATGCCAAAGATGCCGACATGGCGTTTGGAGTGGGGGCCCCGGGGCGAAGTCCCGAGCGGCCCGATGGCCCGGGGGCGTTTCGGACGCTCGCCGAGTACCGGGAGCTGATCCGCCAGATCGTGCGATCTGAGTTTGTTGACATCATGCTCATGTCGGCGAGTACGAGCGAGGTCCTGGCGATCGACGAGGGGCTTTTCGCCAATTCGCCAGTGACCCCAGCAGCACGGGCCAACGATACCACCGACATTCACGTGCTGCGGGGCGGCGCCGTTCACTTGGCTCCATCGCATCCGTTCCGCACCGCGACGATCGACCACATCCAGTGCGGCGAGGTCGATTGCCCCCCTGGGGCCCGTGGGCGCGGAGCGAACCTTGGCCTGTACTCGCTGACATTCAACAACGATCCCGAGCGGGACCGTTTGGCGCTCGAACAGTTCAAGCTCTTTCGCGAAGAAGCGGAACGAAAAGGATTTCAATACTTTCTTGAAGTTTTCGACCCCAATGTCCCCGGGGTCGTCCGCCCCGAGCGACTCGCCGAGTTCATCAACGACGCCATCGCCCGAACCCTCGCGGGAGTCACGCGGGCGGGTCGTCCGTTGTTTCTCAAAATTGTTTACCACGGTCCCCAGGCCCTGGAAGAACTGGTGCGGTATGACCCGCATCTGGTGGTCGGGGTCCTGGGAGGCTCGGCGGGGACCACCCGGGACGCTTTCCAGCTGCTGCATGACACACGCAAATACGGGGGACGTGTCGCCCTGTTCGGTCGCAAGATCAACAATGCCGAGAACCAGCTGGCGTTCGTGCAGTTGCTGCGGCTGATCGCCGACGGGCACCTCGAGCCTGGGGAGGCGGTGCGAGCCTACCACGCCGTTTTGCAACGACTGGGGATTGCCCCTGCCCGCCCGCTGGAACATGACCTGCAGATCACCGACCAGTCGATGAGCTATGCGGGAACGAAAATTATCAGCGCTCCCGCCGCAGCTCCCCCCCCGGAATCGCCTCCCGCTCCCGTGGCCAGTCCGGCTGCCAGTGAGCCCCCTCCGACAGCACAAGCCAGCCCTTCCCCCGCCACGCCAGCGACCGAATCGCCGACAGGTCAGCCTGCAGCCAGTGGCCCCCCCGACTGGTCCAGGCTGACGCCCGCCGAGCGGCTGCAGTACCACCGAGACCGGCTCAACCGGATGCTGGGCGACAGTGGACGCCGCGGCTGACACACACTCCATCATCGCGTCCCCTGAATCATCCTTCTCGCGCAGCGTTCCCTGCCTGCGGGAGCCATCCCGGCCAGTGACTGCGAATCATTCCGCGCTGGGCGTTGAGCTGTGTACCAACGCCTCAGGTGGCGGTCTGGTTTTTCTCCACGAAAATCCGGCAGTTCCTGCGGCCAGCAGGCGGTTGGTCCGAATGTTTTTCGACGAAGATGCCAGTCGGGTTGTCTCGCTGCCTAGAACTTTCTCAGGGTCGGTCGGCAGATCGTCGAGGATTGATGCATGTCGTCACGCAGACAAGTCATGTGGTTGAGCGTTGTGTTAGGGATGGCGGTGCTCCCCGTGGCAGCCTTGGCGGTGATGGCGCGG
>CAIUHT010000392.1 GCA_903898975.1 uncultured Planctomycetaceae bacterium | reverse complement strand
GGTCTGCTTCTGGAAGGTGGCCCACTGGGCGTTGGCCGAGGCGGTGATCGCTGCGGCGAGGGTCAGGACGAATCGACTGGTCTTCATGGTGTCTCCTGAGTGGTCGGTCTGGCATGCTGGTGGAAATCTGCTGTGGTTCGCTCGATGACGCTCTTGCGGCGGAGGCCGGGGGGGCCGATCGCATCGAGTTGAACTCGGCCCTGTTCCTCGGGGGCCTGACCCCGTCGGCGGGGACCATGCGCCTGGCCCGCGCGCGGCTGTCGATTCCCATCCTGGCGATGGTCCGACCCCGCGTGGGGGGCTTTTTGTATTCCGACGCCGAGTTCGAAGTGATGCAGGCCGACGCCCAGGCGCTCTGTGAACTGGGAGCCGACGGGCTGGTCTTTGGCTGCCTGACCGCCGAGAGGGTAGTCGATCGTGAGCGAACCGCCCGCCTGGTCGAGCTGGCAGGTGGCCGACCGACGGTGTTTCATCGGGCGTTCGACGTGGTACCCGACCCGTTCGCGGCACTGGAAACGCTGATCTCGCTGGGAATCACCCGGGTGCTCACCTCGGGGCAGGAGGAATCAGCGTACAACGGAGCCGCGTTGATCCGCCAGTTGCGGGACGCCGCGCGGGGACGGATCGAGATTCTCCCCGGCGGGGGGATCGATCCCTTCAACATCGCCGACGTGGTGGCGCGGACCGGGACCGACCAGGTGCACCTGGCTCTCTTCGCCCCCCGGCTCGACCCCAGCTGCCAGGGCCGACCGCAGGTGTTTTTTGGCGGCGGCTTGCGACCAGCGGAAGATCGGCTCGACGTGATCGACGCGCAGGGAGTCGCGCGGTTGCGAAGCCAGCTGCGCGGAAGCTGAAAGGGGCGAGGCGGGGGAGGCCTGGTGTCGCGATTGTTCGGTACCCAACCTGCTGGTCGCCAGCTGGAACTGTGACCAACCAGGCAGCTCCGCCGGCTAGCGTTCGCGCGTTTGCAGAAACAGCGCCTTCTTTTCGCCCGGAAGGGTGAAGTCGAACCCGCAGCGATGGAAAAAGTCGTCGGCCGAGGTGATGGCCATGACTTCGAGAATCTTTTCGTCGCGGGCCCGCTGGACCGCCGCGGCGACCAGCTTTTGACCAATTCCCCGGCCCTGGGAATCGGGGTCGACCACCAGGCTGCGCAGTTCAGCCAGCTTGGAGGAATAAATCTCGAGGGCGACGCACCCGACGATCCGCCCCTCACACTCCGCCACAAAGTAGCTTGGGAGCAGCAGGGTCAGTTCGTCCATGGTGCGGGGCAGGACCTTCCTTTGCAGCACGAACGGTTCAATCAGCGACAGCAGCGATTCGATGTCGCGGCCGCGGGCTGGGCGGATGGTCACCTCGGGATGGTTGCTCATGGCACCGGAAGTGATGGGCTGGAGTCGGGCAGCACGCCAGGGAAGGTGGGCAGAAATCGCCGGGGAGGCGGAACGGAGTGAACGGGAGCCGTCGGTTGAACCCGGTCGGGCAAACGCGACGCCACCCCGCAGAACCGACAAAAAGAGCTGGTTTCCCGCGTCAGCCAATGGGGGCGGGACGGGGGTGATTGCCAGTCATTTTCGCCCCCACTACGATGCGATGAGTGGTCGAGTGAGAAGGGCCGAAGCACCGGCCCGGCGATCGCATCCTCAGCACTTTTTTCGACAAAAGCAAGTCCAGGCGCATGAACCGTTCCCAGAGTCACGCCGAATTCCAACGAGCCGGTCGAGTCATCCCCGGGGGAGTTAACAGCCCGGCCCGCGCGTTCGGCGGTGTCGGGGGCGAACCCCTCGTGATGGATCGGGGGGAAGGGGCGTATCTCTACGACCTCGATGGGAACCGGTTGATCGACTATATCGGGTCGTGGGGTCCACACATTCTGGGGCATCGGCATCCCGCGGTGCTCGACGCTATCCGCGGGGCGCTCGAGCGGGGCACCAGCTTTGGCGCTCCCACCCGGTCGGAGACCGAACTGGCGGAAGCGGTGGTGGACGCCGTCCCCTCCATTGAAATGGTGCGGATGGTCAACTCGGGGACCGAGGCGACGATGAGCGCGATCCGCGTCGCCCGCGGTTTCACCCGCCGCGACAAGCTCATCAAGTTCGCGGGGTGCTACCACGGGCATGTGGACAGCCTGCTGGTCAAGGCGGGGAGTGCCGCGACCACGCTGGGAACCCCCTCCAGCCCCGGAGTTCCCGCGGGCTGTACGGCTGATACCCTGGTGCTGGAATACAACGATGTCACCGCCCTGGAACAGGCGTTCCATCGCCAGGGCAAAGAGATCGCGGGAGTGATCCTGGAGCCGGTCGTGGGGAACATGGGATTGGTCCGTCCCGACCCGGCGTTTCTGCAGGCACTGGTTGAACTGACCCGGCAGCATGGCGCGCTGCTGATCTTCGACGAGGTGATGACCGGCTTCCGACTGGCGTTCGGCGGTGCCCAGGAGTTGCTGGGCATCCGCCCCGATCTCACCACCCTGGGCAAGATCATTGGCGGGGGACTGCCTGTCGGTGCCTATGGTGGGCGGGCCGATGTGATGCACAGTGTTTCCCCCCTGGGCCCGGTCTACCAGGCCGGGACGCTTTCGGGGAACCCCGTGGCGATGGCGAGTGGGTTGGCGACACTCCGGGAATTGAAGCGTGTCAACCCGTACCCGAAGCTGGCTCAAGAGACCGCCCGACTGTGCGAGGGGCTCTCCGCGGCTGCCCGCGCGGCCGGCCTCCCTCACCAGGTCGCCGCCGTGGGGAGCATGTTCACACTCTTCTTTAATCCCGATCCAGTGACGAACTACACGATCGCCGCCCGCAGCGACACCGCCCGGTTCTCGCGGTATTTCTGGGGCATGATCGAGCGGGGCATCTACCTGCCGTGCAGCCAGTTCGAGGCGAACTTTGTCTCGGCCGCCCACACTCCGTCCGACATCGACGCCACCATCGCCGCCGCCCGGGAAGTGCTGGCCAAGATTGGCTGAGCACGTTTCTGCGTCGTCGCGCGCCAGCCGCGAATCCGCCGAACAACAGTCCCGAGGCCCGTCACCGCTGTTTGCGGTCGCAGCACACCTCGGCCCGACCGGCCGAGGTGCGTTAGCTTGCGACGGCAGGCGATCTGTTCCGAGGGACGGTGCCGGGCTGTCGGCGATGAAGTGAGCTCAGGGATTGCTGACCCGGCCCACCAGCTGTCCACTTGAGGCACCCGCTGGCGCGGCATTGATGGCTCGGCCCTGCAGGAGCCCGGCGTGGCGGACGTTCCTCAGCTCGCCTTGCGCAGGTAGCTGCAGACGCGGTCGAACTCGTCATTCGAGCCGAAGTGCACGGTCAGCTTGCCCGCCTGTTTTCCCTTGAGGCTGATCTCAACCTTGAGGCCCAGCACTTCTCGAAGCTGGCGTTCCAGGTCGCGGACGTGGGCACCGCCAATCGAGCCCTTGCTCCGACCCTTCGTCCGGCCAGCGCCAATCGGGATGGTGTCACTCGCGAGCAGTTTTTCACGAACCTGCTCTTCGGTCTGGCGGACACTCCAGCCCCCGCCGACAATCTGCTGACAGACCTCGACCTGCTGCTCCTCCGATTCCAGCGGCAGCAGCGCGCGGGCGTGCCCCGCCGAAATCTTGCGTTCCTGCATCGCCAGCTTCACCGCCTCGGGCAGCTCGAGCAGCCGCAGGCAGTTGCTGATGGTGGAGCGATCTTTCCCCATCTTCCGCGCCAGCTCTTCGACGCTCCCACCGAACTTGTCGAGGTACTGCTGGAACGCGGTCGCCTTCTCGAGATCGTTCAGGTCGGCCCGCTGTACGTTCTCGACAATGGCGACTTCGCAGACCGCCTTGTCCTCCATTTCCACCACCCGGCACGGGACCTCGACCAGTCCCACCTTGCGGGCCGCGAGCAGCCGACGCTCTCCCGCGATGAGCTGATACCCGGCCGGGGTGTGCCGAACCAGCAGCGGAGACAAGATGCCATGCTGCCCAATGCTCTCGACCAGTTCGGCGAGCTCGGCGCCGTCGAACTCGAGCCGGGGCTGGTAGGGATTGCGGGCGATTGCCTCGGCGGGAACCAGCGTGTATTCGGTCGAGGGGGCCGGTTCGGGAGTGCCGGTCTCGGGCGTGCCGAGGAGCGAGTTGAGACCCCGACCGAGCCGCCGCCGGGCCAGCAACGGATTGTCATTCGGGGTCGACCCGGGGAGTTGTGTGTCGTCCATGAGGGGCACCACGTCGGGGTGAAGAACCGCGTTGACCGAGGGCTCGCCCGGCACACTTGCCAGGCCCATCGACAGACCCTGTCGTGCGCGGGTAGGGACTCTATCGCCGATCGCCCGCCGCGCTAAGACCGAAAAAACTTTTTCCGCACCCGGTGTCGCGGGGCATGGGTGGCGTGCTTCGGTCCCCATCCAGCGACCTCTCGACACCTGTCGCGCGAGAGGTCGGCGTTGATCTGAGCTGACGCCATCTGCAGCGAAGTTCGACCTCATCCCAACCACGTTTCACGTGTATGCTGGAGGTCGCCGGTCATCGGGTAAGAGACCGCCGAGATGCGACTGCTTTGAATGACACTGCGCGTCGCGAACACGCAGGCCACGTCGCTGACACCACTCAGAACTCACTCGGCCAGAGACTCGGAAGAGTCGTCTCGGAAGCTCGCTGCTGAAGAGTCGCTGGGGGTGCCAAACAGCGAACTGCTCGACTCACACCCGACTCAGACGCGACTCACACGGGTCGCACACGACTCAGTCACGACTCACCGAAAGTCTGGGTACGTCCCGCCGGTCGGTGCACCGCTTGGGTCTGGGGTCGCGGTCTTCACCAGCCGCTACCAAGGCTCCAGTCGCGCACAGTCCCGTTCCACGAATCCCCTGTCTGGTAACACGAACCTCCTCACTGCGTCCTGGCGAACCCGATTCTCGTCGGGGGCAAGCGACCGCGCTCAAACCGATCCACGCTCAATGGAGGAGGGTCGGAACACGGCTCTCGACCCCAGGCACAGGAGCGGTGGCAACGCGACTGAACCGGTGTGGTCATCGCGGTCGGCGGGATGCGATCGGTTCCTGTCCATGGAAGTCCAGCTGCACCTCATAGCGCCGGAGACGCGGGTCGGGTGCTGGTTCGGAAACGGGGTCGTCGCTGTTCCCGGGGAGGGGCGGTTCGTCGAACCAGGCCAGGGGGGGTAATGAGACGGGCAGCCGGGCGAGTGGCTGGAGGTACCGGGCCTGCTGGCGGTCAGCCGGGCTGCCCGCCTGACGCCAAGACCGCTCGCCCGAGACGACGTAGACCGCCGCTGCGGTCGGTCCGGGCTGTCGCGCGAACGACAGGTCTTGAATGGGGCGACACTCGGGGACCCCCAGTCGGCGGAGATGATGCAGGACCGCTGGCTCCCCCTGCACGTAGATCACCACGCGGTCGAGTGGGTCCCCCTCGGGGAGGTCCTGGTGCCGACGGATCGACTGCATGACCTCGGCGGCGGCGACCGCGACCCCCCGCTGGTCGACCGGGGTCGCGGGGAGCCAAGTGCGTGGCGGTTGTCCCTCGACAGGCAGCAGCCACTGCCCAACTCCCACCACCCACAGCAACCCCGCCCCAAAACCCAGGCGCGCGAGGTTCGGGCCAGTGGCGGGTGACCGCCCGCTCGCGCTCGGCGGGGAGCGGTCCCACCCCAACTCGCGCGGGACGATGTGTGCCAGGGAGTGCGAGTGACTGGACGTCGCGTCGGGTGCAACACCCGGCTGGTTCCCCGGGAGAGCAGGGGGCGAGCCTCCGAGAGAGTCTGCCGAGTGGTGGAGACTCCGCGCGAACCATGCTCCCGAGGCGAGCGCGGTGGCGACCAGCCAGGGGATAGTCAGGCGCGGGAAGGGGCGGTACTGCCAGAGGGGGAGCGACACCCCCGCCAACCACGCGGCGAGCAACCACGACTCATACCGTGCGCGGATCTGGTGGTTGGCCGGCCGGAGCAGTTCAACCAGCCAGAGCACGGTGAGCAGAACCGAGCTGACCCCGACTCCGGCCACCGCTGCCCCGAACGCGAACAACGCCCACACCAACCAGCCGGTGCGGGACCCCATCCTCCGCTGGGCCGGAACGCAGACGACCCCCACCAGCCCCAGGGCGAGCGCGGGGAGCAGGACGCCGAGTTGCGCGTCGAGCCACTGGAGAACCTCCCACTGCTGCCGGGCGGTCGCCAGCCATTGGCTGGTCCCAACCAGGTAGCTGCGATGATTGGCGGCGACCGGACCGTAACCCCCGACTCGCTGCAGATCCCACCAGCAGGGGAGCCAGGCCAGCCCCACCAGCGTCGCGAGACCGAGCCAGCGGGTGAGCGGAGCCCATCCGCCGGGCCCGGATGTTTCACGTGAAACAGTCCTCGGACGAGTCCCCGACCCGGCCCGGCCTGGCTGACGTCGGCCAGTCTGCGCGGGGTGAGGTGGGGTTGTTTCACGTGAAACCGTCCCCAGCCGGGCCCCAGGGAGGTCTCCTGCGGGGGAGATTGCGGGGGAGATTGCGGGAGAGAGCGTCTCTGCGGGACCAGAGTTGTCGCCTTCACCGGCAGTCTTTGCCCTACCGGCCCGACCCGTGTTCGTTTCACGTGAAACCGGTCCGCCGGCAGCTGGTGACCGCCCAGTGGAACTTCCTGCTTCGTGAGCCTTGGGAGCGGGGGCGGTTTCACGTGAAACCGGGTCAGCCCCTGCCCCCAGGGTCGTCTCGCCCAAGGCCGACCCACCAGCCGCGACGCTCCCTTCCCCATGTGTTTCACGTGGAACACTCGCTGTCGAACTCGCTGGTGCCTCACCTCCGGTCGAGCCTGGGCTGAGTTCCGGTGCCCGCACTGTCTGTTGATGCGACCGGGGCCCCGATGCAGCAGGGGTCTGCGGAGCAGGGGGTAGGCCGGGGGAGGAGAGTCGCGGGGCAGGTTCACCATGGAAGGAGCCAGTGGATTGCCCTGGCGAACTGTCACCGGGCCCGCGGGCCGAGGTCGCCGCTTGCCGGCCCGAGGATGTGTTCGAATCCGCATCGTGAGACGAGCCACCAGGGGGCTCACCGGCGCGACTGACCGCTTGCTCCGCACCGGCGACCCTGCCCGGGTCGGTTTCACGTGAAACGGCGGAGGCAGCTTCGCACGGTGCCGATCGGTGTCGAGCGCGACTCCAGAGCCAGGCGGGGAGCGCCGAGCCGGTGATGGCCAGGACCAGCCAGCCATTCCACTTGGTCCACCAGGCGAGGGCCCCGCACGCCCCGGCACACCAGAGTGCGAATGTGTTCCGCCGGGCAACCCCCTCCAGGGCGGCCGCGACTCCCAACAACACCGCCAGGGCCAACGGGGGGTCGGTGAGTGCCGAGCGGGCGAAGAGGGTCTGCGTGGGCGAGAGCGCGACAAGCCAGAGGGCAAGCAGCCCCGCCTCCTGCCCGAACCAGCGTCTTGCTACCCACCACACGATGATGGGAAGAAGACACCCGGCGGCGAGGGTGGGGAGCAGGGGCTGCCACGTCCCGGCTCCCCAGGCACCCTGGCAGAGTTCGATCAACCCGGGGAGGAGAGGGGGCGCGTAAAGTTGCCGGGCTGGGTAACCCTCACCCGAGGGGAACCAGAGGTTCGATGCGTAGACCCCTTCGTCGAAGTGCGAGAGAGCGACGCGATCGAGGTGCCAGATGCGCAGGGCGAGGGCGACAACCACCGCCACGCCCCCCACGGCGAATTCCACCCGAGGAGAGATCGCCCGCTGTTGTGCCATGTCGCGTGGGTGGAGCATCGCCTGAGCCAACTCGACTTCCGCCAGCCCCATCGCCAGCGGCCGCTCTCAGGATAACAGACCAACCGGGGTGGCGACTCACCTCAGCCCTCGCGGCGAATCATCCACCGGGTCAGCTGGGGGCGCCGACGTTAGAGGCGTCCGATTGTACCTCGCTGAAGCGGCCCCAGTGTCGTGACCCGGGGTCGTGCCCTGGCGTCGCCCCCTCAGCGGGTCCCTCGCAGGACCAGATCAGTCAACGCGGTCCGCTGGATTGTCTTCCACCCGCCGTCTTCGATTCTCTTATGACGAACTCCGGAATTCAGAACCGCCAGTTCGTACCACAGACTGCGGGGCGAATTCTTAGCGAGTGCTCATCGCGGGACTCGAACGGGGCGTCCGTATCGCGACACCGAGAGCGAGAAGCCCGGTCCGTTCAAAACGCGGGCGCGTCGGAGTGGGCGCGGAGAGACGTGGCCGAACCAGCCCAGCGAGACCCCGATCGATTCCCGCGACGAGAGGTGGTTCACTGGCGCGACGTCGCCAGTCGAAACGGTTTTGCGGCGGCCGATGCTCTGCCAGACCGCCAGGGGTGACATGATGCGGAGGGAGGATCCATCCCTCGCTTCGAGAAGTAAGTTGACCGCAAGCCGCGGCGACTGCGCACGGCACCCACCTCGAATCGCTGGAACGATCGAGTCCTGATCCGGCGACTCGGGCGGGCTGGTGATACAGGAACCGCGCAGAGTGTCGAAGTCAGAGAGGACTCCGCGCGACGACAACCAAGCAAGCGTTGGCCTGAGTGGAACGCGAATCCAACGGCGCCGCCTGCCTTACTTAGGAGAGCACTCGTTCAAGGAGGTCCCGCAACTCTGAGGTCGGAAGGCGGGGCGCATGAGGCGCGGCACGCAGCCTGCGTTTGCGAATACCTCTTTCAAACGACAGGCATCCTTTCCTGCTCGTCGTGGCAAGACTCTTGCCACAGCGAGAACCCTGTCGCAGGTCTGCACCTAGCGGCGGATCGGGACGTCGGAGTTGCGGTAGCTGTCGCTTTCCAGGATCTCCCCGTCGCTGAGGGCGGGAGACCGGGAAGCGGTCCCAGCGGGAGGCAAGCTGGACGAGCTCGGCGGCGTGGTCGCCCCAGTCGTGGCGGACGTCGGAAGCGCGCCCGAGTTGGAGCCCGCCAGGCTCCCCGGAACTGGCGCCACCTTGCGCGATGTTTTACGAATGGGGGGTGGTGCGGTCGGGCCACGCTGCCGAGTTGCTGCAGACTCCCCTGCGGCAGAGGGCAGATCGCCAGGGGGAAGTGTCACTGGCTCACGCGGCACGGGGGGAACACCTTCAACCGCCTCGGCGGTCTGCGGGCGATTGCGGGGAGCGGGAGCGTCGGCGCTCGACAGTGGTTGGGGCTCGGAAGGGGGCGGAACCTGGGGATCGTTCATGGGGTCGGGCAGCGCTCCCGGCGGGTTGATGGTGACGGGGAGGTTGGCATCGAACTCGCGTCCATCGGCGATCTTCATTCGCGCGACGAGAGTCACCTTTTCACGCTGAGGAATCGACTGCCACGGAACCCGGAACAGGAAGCCCGAAGAAAGCACCCCTTTATGCCACGCCTGGGCGACTTCCTCACTGTCGAATTTCCACAGCCCCAGCCGTTGGTCTTCGGGGGGAGCGGCGAGATCAAGCACTTCGATTTCCGTGTCACCCGGCAGTTTGACCAGGTCGCCATGTTCATCCACGGGGGTGAGCAACAGGCAAATCCCCTCATCGCCCGGGGCTTCATCGCGATCCCAGCCTCCCGTCATGAGGGGGGCGAATTTCAACTCTTGGGCGCGAAACAGGGCCCGGCTTTCCTCGGGGGCGGGAATTGGACGGTTCTGCCCCGCAAGTTGAGTGCGGAGGCGATCGGCGTCCCCCTGAGCGACACGCAACTCAGTCTGCAGCGTGCTGACTTTGCGTTCGAGTTCGACCCGGGTGTCTTCCTGGGTCCGCAGCTCGGCTTCGAGCACCTCGAGATTGCCGCGGGAACTGCAGCCGCAGGAAAGGAACCACCCACTCAGCCCTAGACAGGCGGTCAGTCCAACTCGTCGCAGAGCGGTCATGACAGGGTGAGCCGAGGAGGACGGGAAGTGGCGCGGGGCGCGGAAAAACTCCTGAGGGGCGGAGACCCTAACAGAAAGGGCAGGTTTGAGTCACGAGCAGTTTTTGAGCGGCCACGCGGCCACCAGCCCAAACGTCGACAACCCAAAACCGGGCCTCTCCTGGAGGCGTGACCAGTTCCCAGTCGACCCCGAGGTCTGCCGCATCGATGCGCGGCGGACTCGCGCGTCGCATCGCTGCGACTCCGAATTCTCCAGCTTGCTGGGGTCCGAGCACATCACCCGGAAGACGTGGCAATCGCGCTGGTCGCCAAGGGGCCCGGTTCAGATGGCCGGTTCCTGCGGGGTGAAGTCTTTCACCCGGAATTCAAGATGGCGATGGAAGACCTTCTCGAACGACTTGGCGTGGTGCCGGACTTCCCAGAGTTCGAGGTGGCAGTCGCGGGCGGGGGTCAGTTCGAGCCGGACTGTCTTGCGGTCGGTGTTCAGAATGCGGGCATCGGCGACCGCCTGCAAATGGCTGCGGTCGAGGCTCTCGGCGATTCGGAGGAACGTGCAGAGCACTCGGACGATGTCGCGGGAGGGCTTGTCGAGCTCGGCAAACTCGGGGTGCTTGGGCCGGGGGAACGACTTGTGATGAAACAGTGCGGTCGCCGCGATGATGGCGAGTTCGGTCTGGTCGAACCCCAGCAGATCGGCGTTGCGGATGAGGTAGTGCGAATGGTTGCGATGGTTGGTGTAAGAGACGAAAGCCCCCACATCGTGCAGCAGGCTGGCGTGTTCGAGCAGTTCGCGCTCCCAGTCGCCCAGGATATGCAGCCCGGCTTCGCGGGCACTGTCGAACAGTTGCCAGGCGATGCGGGCCACGTGCCGGGCGTGGGCTTCGTCGAAGCAGCACCGCCGGCCCAGTTCGAACACACTCCGCTCGCGGAAGGATGTCTGCTGGAACAGGTGAGCGTCTTCGGATCGCGACAGGTAGTCGATCGGCAGACCTTCGCGCAGCCCGCGTTCCGAGAGCTGGAATTCGGTCAGCCCCAGTTCGTCCAGCAGCGTTTCGAGAATCGCGGCACCGCCAATGATGATGTCGGCCCGCTCGGGATTCAGCCCGGGAACCTCCCGGCGCTGAGCGAGTGGCAGACCACACAGCAGTTCGACCGTTTCCCGCAGCTGGGCCCGCGAGATGACATCGCCCTTCTGCAGCCCACGCCGGAGCGTGCGGCGGAGTGTGATCTCGGCGAGATTGCAGGCGGTACCCGAGCTGGCGACCGCCTGATCGATGGGAAACTGCCGGAGTCGCTGGAGGGTTCTTACCGACCGGGTGCGGACGTACCGCTGAATGCGTGCATAGCGGGTGGACGAGACGGGGCCGGTGTCATCCTTGCGAAAGAACATGCCCGAGAGGCGGATGGCCCCAAGCTTGAGCGAGTCGAGAAAGCGGTACTGCTGCTGGTCGCCAATGATGGTCTCGGTGCTGCCACCACCGATGTCGATGAAGAGCGTCTGCCGCGCACCCAGGTTGAGCCCACTGGAGACCCCCAGGTAAATCAGCCGGGCCTCCTCCTTGCCCGAGATGACCCGCACGTCGATCCCCGCGACCCGGCGGAGGTGACGCAAAAACACCCCGCGGTTTTCGGCTTCGCGGGTCGCCGAGGTGGCGACGGCGACAATCTGCCGGGCCCCGCGGGAGCGGGCACTTTCGGCGAACTTGGCGCACACCAGGCTGGCCCGCCGCATCGCTTCGGGCTGGAGCCGATTCTGGCGAAATTCGCCTTCGCCCAGCCGAACGGTCTCTTTCTGTTCCGCGACCACGGTGAAGGTGTGGTCGGGATACATGCGGACAAGAAGCAGGCGAACCGAGTTGGTGCCGAGGTCGAGAAAGGCGACCAGTTCCCCATTGGCGAGGGGCGGCGTGGTGGCCTGCGGAGTCGGAAGAGAGTCGCGATCAGCGGCGGGGGCCCCTGGGGAACCGCGTTCAGCGGAGGGCATGCGGAGTCTCAGAACGATGGAGCGGCCGGTCAGGGAACGATCTGCGTACCCCCTCATCATATCAATCCAGACCGTCACCCAGGCAGTCGCCGGAGGGGGGCGAACCGCCCCGGCAGATCACTTCCGGTCCAGCCAGTGAGACAACCGGGAAAACCAGAACGCCCGCGAGGCCATCCACGACAGACACCAACGGGGATCGCCCCCTCAGGCACGCCTGCTCCAAGCCCTGGAACCACACCAGGAATGAGCGATTCGCCGAATCTGTCCCCTGTTCGACGGGCGGGTCAGGTTCGTGTCGGCAGATCGGGTCCCCCCGAGACAGTGGGTACGACCCAAAACAGTGGGCCAGACTCCGGGGTTCGGAATCCGCGGTTTGGAATCCGCAGTTTGAACTCCTTGGGCCCAGTCCCTCGGCGGGAACCGTCGG
>CAIUHT010000391.1 GCA_903898975.1 uncultured Planctomycetaceae bacterium | reverse complement strand
TTGGTTACTCGTCGGCGAACGTCACGCACCGGTCGGCCACCCCGTCTCCGTCGTCGTCGGGCAGGCACAAGATCTTGTCCCGCCGGGGCTCGGTCGGGTTCCAGTGCGGATACGACGGCCAGACCGACACGAACAGCCGGTCGTCGGTGTCGACCGCCATCTGCACCGGCTTCGCCAGCTCGGGAAACTGCTCTTCCGAGGCGAACAGGTTGACCTGCATCCCCTTGGCGATCTTCATCTTCTCGATCGCTTCCCGCCCGCCCAGGTACTTGTGCTTCCCCCCGGGCAACGGGCCCGGGATGTTCGTCTTCACCGCCACCTGCTCGGGAATGTTCGCGTCATTGACCGTCACGTCGGCCCCCTGCGCCGCCCCCCACACCCGGCGGTCCCGGTTCGCCGTCATCACGTCCAGGATCTCCATCTCCCGCATCATCACGTCGGCGTTCGACTGCCCGAACCACGCCAGCTTCGACCGCCCGCCAAACACGTTGTAGCCATCCACCACCCGATACCGGCTGAACCAGTGGTAGTTCTTGTCGAGCACCGCGCTCCGCACGCGCCCAATCAACTCGCCCCCCGCCTCCACCCGCTGCCCGCCAAACAGCCGGTCCACAATCACCCCCGCCACCTGCCGCTCGCCATCGTCCAGCAGGTGGATGCCATTCATGGTCAACGGGCTCTTCGCCCGCCCATACAGCTCCCGCGTCGGGGTGAACAGGTCGACAAACGCCACCTGCTTTTCGGCACACACCTCCCGCATCGCCGCGGTGTACGCCGCCAGCTTTTCGTTGTTCTCACTCCCGTCGGGCAGGTGCGGACTCTTCAGGTTCTCGTGCGCGATGGGAGAGAAAAACACCAGCCGGGGGTTCGCCTTCCCGTCGTATTTCTGCTTCCGCATCCCGTCGATCACCTCGGCGAGATCGGCGCGAAACTGCGGCAACCCCGCCGGGCCCCGCAACGCCTCGTTGTACCCGAAGAAACTCCAGACCACGCTGGCCTGCACCTTCGTCAGCCATTCATCGGGCGACCCGAAGTTCTCTTCCCGCTGCCGAACTTTCAGCTCGTCGCCCGAGTACCCCAGGTTCCGGAAGACCAGTTCATGCCGGGGGTGCAGCGCGTGCGTGTAGGTCTCGAGCCAGCCCGAATGCTGCATCCGGTCGGCGAGGGTGTTGCCAAGAATCGCCACGCGATCACCCGGCTGCAGAGTCAGCAGCGGTTCCGCCGCGGAGGCCACCGTGCGACCACCGGCCCCCAGCAGGCAGACCAGGCTGGCCCACAGCAGTGGTCGCAGCCAGGCGACCGGACGCGACCGGCCGGCCAGGGAGGGAGTGTGCCGAACCTCGGTCGAGACTGTCTGCAAGACCAGAGCACGTCGGACGGGGCGGAGCATGGCAATCGATTCGCTGGAGGTGAGTCGCCAGGCCTTCCAGGGCGCCCCCACTGGGCGGCCCCCCTGGCGACCGCGGCACCCGGGGGAGCCCCCAGGCAGCGCGGCTTGCCCAGTCTAGACCCTCCCCGCAAAAACGGGAACCGTCTGGCCACCCGCGCGGCAGGCCACTGGCAGCCCGCTTCAATACAGCGGGCGGTGGGGCGGGGGACTGCCGCGCTCTCAGCGCGACTGCAGTCGGTAGATCTCTTCGAGAATCTCTTCGACCGTTTTGAATTTGCGGTTGCCCGCCAGCACCTGCTCGACCTTTTGCCGGGCATCGACCGTGGAGTGCCCCAGGCTCAGCAGCGCCTCGTAGGCGTCGTGCACCACCCCCCGCTCGGCAGCCTGGTCGGCTGGCAGTTCCTGCTGAATCATCAGCGCAAACTTCGCCATCTTTTTCCGCAGCTTGGCGATGATCCGCTCGGCCAGCCCCGCGCCAATTCCCGGCAGCGCGCTCAACTGCTTGACGTTCTGCTCTTCGATGGCGACCGCCACTTCCCGCACGGGCCTGACCATCGACCGCAGCGCCTTCTTCACCCCCACGCCATCGACCGAGCAGATCGCGTCGAAGAACTCCCGCTCGGCGTCACTGGTGAAGCCAATCATGCGGGGGGTCAGGTTCCCCCGGCCGGGGGTCCCCTCCAGGTACTCAATCGTCCGGAGGGAAATCTCTTCGCCCAGTCGGCCCTGCAACTGCCGACGGACAAACTCGGGGACGAAGACTTCGTACTCAAACGGACCGGCGGCAATGGTCGCCGCCTCGTGCGAGAGTGCGGCCAGTTTGCCTGTGATGCGGGTAATCATCCGTTTTCACCCTCCGGGCTCGGCCCGACGTGTCTGTAGTGCCGGGCGGTCTGTTCTACCCGGTCGGCCTGTGGCGTTCCCGGTCAACCGGGGGGGGGCGATCAAGACTTGCGACCGCCGGGCTGTCCTCGACCGCCGTACTCGGCTGCTGCGGCGACCGCCAGTTCGTCACAGCGTTCGTTCTCGGGGTGTCCGGCGTGTCCGCGGACCACGGTGTAGCGAACCTTGTGGAGTGGCAGCAGCTCATCCAGTCGCTGCCACAGGTCGATGTTTTTGACTGGCTTTTTGTCGCTGGTCTTCCAGCCTTTGCTCTTCCAGCCTTTGAGCCACGACTGGCACCCCTTGGCGACATATTCGCTGTCGGTGACCAGCTCGACCTCGGAGCGGTGCTTGAGCATTTCGAGCCCGCTGATGACCGCCTGCATTTCCATGCGGTTGTTGGTCGTCTCGGCGGCGCCGCCCGACTGTTCGACCTGGCGGCCCGAGGCGGGGTGTCGCAGGATGAACGCCCAGCCTCCCGGTCCCGGATTTCCCGAGCAGGCGCCATCGGTGAACAATTGCACGAAGGGGAGGGAGGGCTGTGCCGACGCTTCCCCGGCTCCCGTCTTAACGCTCACGGAAGGTGATGCGGCCCCGCTTGGGGTCGTAGGGAGAGACCTCGACCTTGACCCGGTCGCCCGGGACGATGCGGATGAAATTTTTGCGCATCCGCCCGGCGACGTGCGCCATGACTTCGGGGCCGACGTCCAACTTGACCATGAACTGGGTGTTGGCCAACGCCTTGGTCACCACCCCATCCAGCAGAATGCCTTCTTCCTTCGACGACATAAATCTCCCACATCCAGCACGGACAGATTCCCGCGTCCCGCACGGGCAATAAGGGATTCTCGCACCCGGGCGCGATGAACACAAGCGAGCGAACCGCAGCCACTGAACACAAGTCACACCCATTCTGGAATTTCCCTCGCCCCCTCACTATAACCGGACCGAACCGTCGGTTGTCCCGGGCGGGGCTGTCTGCCCACCCTGTGCGAGGTGCGCAGAGCCTGGGAGCCCGACGTTCTGCCCGCAGCGTTCCCGGCGGCAGGCGCGACATGCGTGCGGGGCCTCCCGACGTGGTCGCACCGCCTGGTGTCCGCCGTCAATTGTCCAGTTTTTCCCGGAGTTTGCCTCATGGCCTACACCCTTCCGCAGCTCGCCTACCCCTACGCCGCGCTCGAGCCGATCATCGACGCCCGGACGATGGAGATTCACCACACCAAGCACCAACAGGCGTACATCAATAACGCCAACGCGGCGCTCGAGAAGCACCCCGACTGGGCGGCGAAGTCTCCCGAAGAGCTGGTGAAGCACCTGGCGCAGGTCCCTGAGGAGGTCCGCACGGCGCTCCGCAACAACGCCGGGGGTCACGTGAACCACTCGCTGTTCTGGACCATCATGGCTCCGAACGCCGGGGGCGAGCCGACGGGGGCGCTGGGTGAAGCGATCACCTCAACCTTCGGCAGCTACGCGACGTTCAAGGAGACGTTCACGAAGGCGGCGATGGGCCGCTTCGGCAGCGGCTGGGCCTGGCTGTCGGTGGACAAGGGGAAGCTGCTGGTCGAGAGCACGGCGAACCAGGACAGTCCGCTGTCGGAAGGGCGGACCCCGATCCTCGGGATCGACGTCTGGGAGCACGCCTACTACCTGAACTACCAGAATCGCCGTCCCGACTACGTCGCCGCGTTCTACAACGTGATCAACTGGGCGGAAGTCGCCAAGCGCTTCGCCGCCGCGAAGTAACGCGAACCGGCACGCGAGAGTCATGCTTGAATCAGCAGCAGCAGTTCCCCCGGGAACTGCTGCTGTCGTTTTTAGAAGGCAAACATCACGCCCCCACAGCGGCCCTGCCGTGTGCCGATCGAAGTGCGACGCATCCCCCCTCTCCCGCGCGAACCGGATTGCCAAACACCCCCAGCGCCGTCGCGGGGGAGGGGCCGGGGGTGGGGGAGTAACGAGTTGTCGTTCGGTCGCTGCGTTCGCCCTTTTCAATCGATCCCCATCGGCACGCGGCCTGT
>CAIUHT010000390.1 GCA_903898975.1 uncultured Planctomycetaceae bacterium | reverse complement strand
GACTCCCTCCGGGTGTACTTTTCCGAATCGGGGCGAGAAACTGCGGGGGCCTGCGGGTGTTTTGTTCCGTCTTGGCACGAGGGTTTCCAATCTGGCGCTTGATTCGTTGCGGCGGAGTGTGGAGACCTTTTGTTCAGGGCCGCGCGGCTGACCGATTTTCAGTTGCGGAGAGGACGCCGTGATGATTGGGCATGCGGGTTTACCAACTCGAGAGATTTGCCTGAACGTCATCACCCTACGGCGGAACTGGACGCTCTCCTGAGATACCCTCAAATCCGGCATTGCGGCGGGGGGGCACAAACAGATCAACGATTCATGTCGTTGGTAAGGCCTGAACACGAGCGACGCGTTGGAATTGAGAACGCCGGGCATTGCGAATGTGGGTCGGCAACTGGCTCGAAAAGTTGAGCTGAGCCGCAAAGCGAACAGCGGGCCAAATGCTCACTGACCGACAAGCGGAATGAAGTGAAGAGCCTGCGGCGACTGGTCCGTCGGGCCGACAACTCGAACAATTGGTGCCGTCGATGGAACGGCGCGCTGGAAAGAATCAGGGGCTGAAAGACAATCCATCGGCCGGACCTGCCGATGGACACACCTGTGCTTGAGCAGAGCCCCTTTCGTTTGGTCTGTCCTCCGAGAGAATTCTTCATGAAACGAACACTGTTGCTGTCCGCCAGTGGCACTCTGGCATTTCTGCTTGTGGGGGTGTTTGTGGTTTCCCCCGCGGCATCGCAGGCTCCTCAGCAGGGAGCCAAGCCCGCACCAGCGGTTCCTGGACAGGTCAAGCCGGCGGTTCCCGGGACTCCCCGTCCCGCTGCGCCTGCTATCCCCACCAAACCTGCGGTTCCTGCCAAGCCAGCGGCACCGGCCCAGCCCGCTCAGGGGGCTTCCGCCACTCAAGGTCAGACTGCGGCTGGCCAAGCTGCCCCAGCAGCGGCACCGGCTGTGGACCACACCGCAGACGATGCCGCCCTGCAGGCCAATATCGAAGAATTTGACAAGGCCTACAACGCGCGGGACGCCAAGGCGATCACTGCACTCTTCACACCGGAAGCACAGATGATCGATGAGGATGGGGAAACCGCTTTCGGACGCGAGGAGATCGAAGCGGAGTTCTCAGACCTGTTCGAGAGTCAGCCCGAGGGGGTTCTGCTGACGGAGGTGGACGACCTGAAATACATCGGGACGTCTCTGGCGATTGAGAATGGCCGGACCACCCTGATTCCGTCACCGGGCGAGCCCGCGATCATCAACCAATACATGGCAGTCCACGTCAAGACTCGCGAGGGGAAGTGGCTGATGGCCCTCACTCGCGACATCCCGGTGGAGACGCTCGACCACACCGAGAATCTGTTGCCACTGGCCTTCCTGATTGGCGACTGGGTCGATGAAAGTCCTGATGCCGTGGTGCAGACTCATTACGAATGGTCGGATGGAGACAAGTTTTTGGTGGGAAAATTCTCCGCCAAGATTGCTGGACAAAATGCGTTCTCCGGAACCCAACGCATTGGCTGGGACCCGCTGGCCAAGAAGATTCGCAGTTGGGTGTTCGACTCGGATGGAGGTTTTCAGGAGGGGGTCTGGACTCAGGTCGGAGATCAATGGCTCATCAAGTACCAGGGAGTCAGCGGGTCGGGTGAAGTGACCGCCGGGACGAGCGTTCTGACGATGGTCGACGCCGATCGATGGCGCTGGCAGTCTCGAGATCGGATTCTTGGGAACGAGGCGATTGCCGACAATCCTGAAGTGGAAGTGGTTCGTCGCCCCCCGCCTCCAGTCGATTCCGCTGAGGCTGCGACAGAAGCGGCGGCTGCCGCAGAGGCAGCGGGTGCCGCAGAGGCAACCGACGCCTCCCCCGCGGCCGATCCAGCCAAGTAGACAACCGGACGGGGCACATATCGCCCCAAGAACTTTCGGCACAGCCGCGGGTTGACCCCCTGGCTCCCGACTCGAACAATTTCGAATTCCTAATTCCTAAGGAAGCCAACTGATGATGAACCGAATGCTGTGGAAGCGTGCCATGGCTTGGAGCCTGGCATTACTGCTGACTGCCCAGCCCTGTTTCGCAGGGCGCGGGGGCGGTGGCATGCGTGGTGGTGGCGGCGGGATGGCTCGCCCAGCGGGCGGTGGCATGGCTCGGCCGGCCGGCGGTGGCATGCCAATGTCCCGTCCTGCCCCGTCGAATATCGGGCGCCCCGCTGGTGGCGGAATGCCGATGAACCGACCCGCCGGCTCCGCGATGCAGCGTCCAGCGGGAGGGATGAATCCCGGAGCGATGAATCGCCCCTCGATGCCGACCACCCGTCCTGCCCCGGGAAGTATGCCTTCAATGAACCGTCCCAACATGGGAGGGGCCAATCGTCCGGGCGGTGGGATGCCGGGAGCTGGACAGGGAAACCGTCCAGGTTTGGGAGGCGGCAATATCGGAGGGGTGAATCGGCCTACAACTTTGCCCGGTAACCTCGGACAGCCCGGTGCGGGTGGACTGGGGAATCGCCCAGGGTTAAACGGCGGTAATCGTCCGACGACCCTACCCGGCAACATCAACCAGCCTGGCTTGGGCGGTCAAGTGAATCGCCCGGGCCTGGGGGGTCAGGGTGGCCAGGGGAACCGCCCCGGTATCAACGGCGGCAATCGCCCCACCACTCTGCCCGGAAACATCAACCAGCCCGGCCTGGGCGGTCAGGGAAATCGTCCCGGCCTCGGTGGCCAGGGGAACCGTCCTGGTCTGGGGGGTCAGGGAACGCGCCCCGGTGTGAACGATTTGAGTAGTCGCCCCAATTTCGGAACCGGTAATCGACCGAATGCTTTACCGGGCGGGATCAGCAATCTGCCGAACGGCGGGAACCAGGGACTGAACCGCCCATCGACATTGCCCGGAATCAATTCCCGACCCGGATCCGGCAATTGGGGGAGCAACGTCGGGAGTAACAACTGGGGCAACAACAACTTTGGCAACGGTAGCCATTGGGGTAACTCCGGCCACTGGAACAGCAACCACTGGGGCAACAACAACTTCAACAACATCAATATCAACCAAAACAATTTCGGATACGGTGGCTGGGGTGGCTGGGGTGGCGGTGGTTATTGGGGTGGTTGGGGCTACAACAATTGGGGCTGGAACAACCATCCCTGGGGGGCGTGGGCTGCGACAACCGCCGCGGTGGGCCTGACCAGTTGGGCATTGGGCTCGTCGTTCTACAACTGTGGGTATGCCAGCTACGCGAACCCGTACTACGTGCCAACTCAGTACGTGGCCTACGCCAGCCCGGCCATCGATTACTCTGCTCCGATTGCGACGCAAAGCTACGCGCAGCCTGCGTCGAACACGACTATCATCGTGAACAACGACCCCAATCAGTCTGCGACTGCCCCGGCGTCAACGACGACACCTGCCGCCCAACCCGGTCAGGCCAGCCCGGCCCCTGCTGCGGCTGTGACTGCCGAAGACGAGGCGGCTACCCTTTACAACTCGGCAGCCGACGCCTTCAAGGCTGGTGACTACAACACCGCCCTCAAGCAGGCCGAAACTGCCCTGTCGAAGATGCCCGGAAACACAACGCTGCATCAGTTCCGCGCCCTGTGCCTGTTTGCGATGGGCAAATACCCTGATGCGGCCGGAACCCTGTTTGCCACTCTCACTGTGGAGCCCGGCTGGGATTGGACGGCACTCAGCTCGTTCTACCCCTCGGTCGCGGTCTACACCGAGCAGTTGCGAAAACTGGAGGCCTACACCAAGGCAAATCCCAAGGCGGCTGACGGTCACTTTGTGCTGGGATACCACTACCTCTGTGCCGGGCATTCCGACGCAGCTCTCAAGCAGTACAAGGAAGTGGTCTCACTGCAGCCGCAAGATCAGCTTTCGACCCAAATGGTCCGCATGCTGTCTCCCCAGGATGCCCCGGCGGCCACTCCAGCCGGTGGCGATCCCAAGACCGCTCCCCAGCCCAATCCGGCGGATCCCGCGGCCAAGCCGGCGGCTCCCGCTGGAAAACCTCCCGCAACCGTTGTCGGGAACTGGAAAGCTCCCGGCACAGGAGGTGGTGAAATTGAGCTCGGAATGAAGGACGATGGCTCTTTCGAGTGGAAGTACAGTAACCAGGGGAAGACGAACGCTTTCACTGGCAAGTACGAGATCAATCAGGACATGCTGGTTCTGGAGAACAGCCAGGGCCAAACGATGGTTGCTCGCGTGACCGACGCCGGTGAGAACAAGTTCAAGTTCGAGATGATGGGCGGGCCACCTAACGACCCGGGACTGACGTTCTCGAAGTAACATCGCTCGCACCACACCGACTGATCAACTGGCTCACAGAATCCGTTGATCAACCTGAAAGCAGCCGGCCGGAAGAAATTCCGGACGGCTGCTTTTTCCTTTCATACCGAGATTCTAAAGGGCGCAACGACCAGTGATCCATCGTTCCCCAATCCCTGCTGAGTGCCTGGATAGTGATCTGCTGATCAGACTATGCAGCACCGTCAGCTGGCAGTGGATGATCGCCTGATTTCTGACCGAGATGTATTTCAACACCACCCGTCCCCTCTTCATCGAAACGGCTCGGCTCCCTGCCGTGCCTCAAAGTGTCAGTGATGTTACGCACCTCAACCGGACAGACCGGGAAATCTTTCAAGGACCGTCCCTCGGAAACAGCCTGACCCTGAGCCAGGCTTGCGGGGAGTGCATGCTGGTCTCCGAACTTGGTGACTGGTTTTGGCAACCAGTGAACGCAGCATCCACAGCAGGCGATGTCGCGTTTTCAATGGGCATCAGCCGTGGCAGGGATGCAGCCTGTCAGTAACTCGATGCCTGGAAGCGGCATCCACGATCCTCTGGTCTGCCGCACTGGAGCTCTTGTTGCCCGGTTATCGCCCCCCAACACAACCCGGGCTGTTCGACAAGGAAACGCGTCGCCATCCAAGTCCGAATTTCCCCAAGTTTGGCCGAGGCCCATCCCAGTAAGCCCTCTGCCTCCACTCAGCCTGACTTCCGAGAGACGATGGCCCTTCCATTCATTCTTCTCCGCCTGTCATCTCCAATCACTGCCGACCCAGGTGATCAAACCTGGTGGCTCTGATACGTGCTCGGTCGCTGTTTCTCCGACAAGGAACTGCGATTCTCGGGCATAAAGGTACGAGAGCTGAATCGCCCCTCATACGTTATGTCGCGATAGTTTGTGTCGCGGAACCCCTCGCTTAGCTTTCAATCGGCTGAGGGGGCAAACCGGGCGATGCCTGAATGGCCAACCACCGGTAAGTGCGGAATAGTTTGACTCAACGTCGTCAGTCTCTTTTGAGCAACTGGCCCAGTGGTTCGGGAAAGACGTGTCGTGGCTGGATTTCATTGGACTCGGGCAGGAATTCCCCGAGTGCCACCAGATCGGATTGTGATGTGACGAGTGCCACGAGTTCGCCGGTGTCGGGTCTCCTGGAAATGGAATCCTCCCTGGCCGGAAAGCGGCGCCCCAATTGCAGCAGTCGCCCCTCGGAGGAACTGATGCACCGCCTCGGTAGGTGTTCCACCACCGACAATGGCGAAAGCACAGACTGAAGCCAAGTGTCACGATGCAGCCCGTCGAGAGTCACGGCGCGACTGCGAATAAAAGGTCCGACTGCAGTGCGGTCGAGAGCCTGCAACACGGCTCCACAATTCAGGTCGCGCCCCAGATCCCGGCCCAA
The DNA here is from genome assembly GCA_903898975.1 of uncultured Planctomycetaceae bacterium. Taxonomy (GTDB): domain Bacteria; phylum Planctomycetota; class Planctomycetia; order Planctomycetales; family Planctomycetaceae; genus UBA10511. Next base: position 2,241 of record CAIUHT010000390.1, on the reverse strand, counting down.
AGAGCGAACGTACGTCCCTGAACCGCACTCGATGTCGAGAATGAATCGGGGGGGCTGCCAGTCGATGAGTTCCAGGTGGTGAACATCCACGGGACGGGGAGCGAGTTCGACCGTTTCTCCGCGCCGGGCGAGATCGTAGGCCCGTTTTCCATCTGTGTGAACAGCCGAGAATTGGGGGGGGACCTGCATGATTCGTCCGCAGTATCGAGGCAGCAGTTGCTCTAACTGCTGCCGTTCAGGCCACGGACCATCGGAAAGCCGGGTGATGAGGCCGGTCCGATCGTCCGTATCGCTGCCCAGGCCCAATTCGAACTCAGCTCGGTACCGCTTGGAGAACTGCTGGATCAGCGGGACCAGCCGGGTGGCCCAACCAACACAGACGACGAGCACGCCAGTGGCAAGCGGGTCGAGCGTGCCGGCGTGCCCAACTCGATTCGCGCGGGCCAACCCGGCGATGACGTTGACGACGTCGCGGGATGTAACAGCCGGGGGCTTGTCGAGACAAAGCACCCCAGTAACACGCGGACGGGGCATTACAGACTGGCCAGCATCCGCTGCTGCTGCTGGTGAGCCAGAGCGGCCTCAATGAATCCGACGAACAGGGGATGAGCCCGATTCGGCTTGGAGAGAAATTCGGGATGGTACTGCACGGCGAGGAAGAACGGGTGATCGGTCAGCTCAACAATTTCGGCTAGGCCACCATCGGGGCTGGTGCCGGTGATCTTCAGTCCTGCCCGGGCGAACTTCTCGCGGTAGAGGGGATTGAATTCGTACCGATGCCGATGCCGTTCACGGATCTGGGGGGCTGAATATCAGGCGGCCGCCCGGGATCCCGGTTCGAGCACGCACACCTGCGATCCCAACCTCATGGTCCCTCCCTTGTCCACAACAACTCGCTGGTCATTCAGCAGGCAGATGACCGGATGGGGTGTGTCGGCAGCGAATTCCGTGCTGTTAGCATTGTCGAGCCGCAGCACGTTGCGGGCAAATTCGATGACGGCGCACTGCATGCCAAGACAGATGCCGAAGAACGGGACTTCGGCCTTGCGGGCGTGACGAATCGCGTCGATCTTGCCTTCAATTCCCCGCATTCCGAAACCGCCGGGAACCAGGATGCCATCAACGCCTCCCAGCACGGACTGGGGATCCCCCCGTTCGAGTTCCTCGGCCTCGACCCGCTTGACGATGACTCGGGCCGAATTGGCAATTCCAGCGTGATCCAGCGACTCATAAATCGACTTGTACGCATCCTTGTGCTGGATGTACTTGCCTACGACAGCGATGGTGACTTCGTGTTCGGGGTTCCGAACCTTGTGCAGCAGGTACTGCCATTCGCTCATATCGATCGGACCAGCCTTCAGGCCCAGTCGATCGACAATCAACTGATCCAGGCCATTCTCGACCAGTCCCAGCGGAACCTCGTAAATCGAGAATTCCTTATCGGGCTCCTCGATGACCGCGTTCTTCTCCACATTGCAGAACAACGCGATCTTTTCGGCATTCTCTCGCCCCAACTCGCGTTCGGTGCGCACGATCAGCACGTCGGGCTGGATCCCGATCTGCCGCAGTTGCCCAACGCTATGCTGGGTGGGCTTCGTTTTCGCTTCGCCCGCCGCCTTAAGAAACGGGACCAGCGTCAAGTGAACGAAAAGGCAGTTCTGACGCCCCACATCCAGCGGGATCTGTCGGATCGCCTCAAGGAACGGGAGCCCTTCGATGTCGCCCACAGTCCCGCCCAGTTCGGTGATGACGACATCAACATCGGGAGCTGCCAGCTTGCGAATCGCAAGCTTGATCTCATTGGTGACATGGGGCACCACCTGCACAGTCTTGCCCAGGTACTCGCCCCGGCGCTCCTTGTTGATGACACTGAGATAAATCCGACCTGTGGTGCAGTTGGAATCTCGCGACAGTTCACTGTTCGTGAACCGTTCGTAGTGCCCCAAGTCCAGATCGGTTTCCGCCCCATCGTCCAGCACATAGACTTCCCCGTGCTGATACGGGCTCATGGTCCCTGGATCAATATTGAGGTAGGGGTCAAGTTTCTGCATCCGGACGCGCAGCCCGCGGCGTTCGAGCAACAGCCCAATGGCCGCTGACGTCAGCCCTTTGCCCAGCGAGCTGACGACCCCTCCGGTCACGAAAATATGTTTACTCATGGCGTTTTCCCTGGTTGGCCCCCCGCGCGTAAGCGGTCGAATGGCCGGCGGTCGGTCTCAGACATGCCTGAACCGCCAGCGG
>CAIUHT010000389.1 GCA_903898975.1 uncultured Planctomycetaceae bacterium | reverse complement strand
GGCACGCCGGGCCAGCAGTTCCTGCACATGCTGCTCGGCGGCGTCGAAGCCCGCGACGATGTCGCCGCGGTTCAGCAGCTCCAGCCGGACGCGGGCCAACTCGCGGAATTGAGTCGCCTGCTCGCGGCGCAGCTGCAGGTGCTTTTCAGTGTGCCGCTGAATCTCTTGATCGGTCTCCTGCATCCCCTGGCGAACTTGCCGGAGCGTGCGATCGATCGAGAAGAGGGTTTCGATGCCGTTGGCCACAGGAGGAGTCTCGCGGAAAGGAAATGGGCGCTGGCGGAGGGAAAGGAGGCCGGACTGAAACGCGGGCGAGGTGGAAAACCAGGCCCGTACGTGACAGCGGAGGGCTGGTTCAGGGAGTCACATGAATCTTCCCACCCAGCGTCGGCATCTGGTACTCGGGTTCGAGATACCCGGCCGCCTTGGTTCCGAAGGTGAGATTCTCGATGATGCCATTATCCCGCTTGTCCTGCTCCACCTGCTGGTAGGTCAGTTCATCGACCCGCAGTCCGAAGCGGGACTCCATGCGGGTGCTGCCATCTTCCTCGCTGGTGACAGAGACCTGCACCGGTTTGCCATTGGTCCCGATCGGCTCGACCACGATGTAGTAGTTGCGGGCCTGCTCGTTGACCCGGGGCACATGCCACACGCCGGTCTTCCCCTTGGTCACAATCCGCAGGGTATAGGTCAGGTTGAGTTGCTGCTGCAGGGTCTCCAGTTCGGCAAGTCGCTGCTGCGCGACGTCGGTCTTCCCCACCTTGAGGGCCTCGGTTCCCGCGACGACCAGGCGCTCGGCCTCGGTGCGGGCGTCGGCCACTTTCGCCGTGCTGTTGACCGAGTTTTTCAGTTGCTGGAACTGCTGCAGCAGTTGCAGATCCGCGATCCGCGCCTGGGCGACCGACAGGTTGGAACTCTCGAGCGCCTGCCGGGCGGCCTGCGTCAGTTCCCGCACCTGCGGGGCCAGCGCGCCATCGGCGGCTTCCAGCGACTGGGTCACCTGGGTCAATTCCCGACCGGTGGCCGCCGCCTGTTGACGTTGCGGGTTCACCATCAGGCCGAAGTAACTCAGCCCGATCGCGCCCGCCAGTGTCGCCGTGATCGCCAGCCGGCCAAACCACTTCCAGCGATCGACATACCAGCCCGCGAGCGTGCGCTGGAAGCTCGAGGGGGTTGGCTCGTAACGGTAGCGGTCATGGCGGAGCGCCTCGACCGCCTCGGCGAGCATCTGGTCGGTCACCCGCTGCCCGCGGGCTTCGTACCGTTGCCGCAGCCGCTCGATGAGCAGCCGCTCCTGCTCTTCCGAGTTGAGTTCCCGCTCGATCTCCTGCTGCTCGCGGCGAAGCTGATCGACCGCATCAATGGCGATGACCAGGTCTTCCACCGGGGCGTCGCTCAGCGCGGTCGAAGAAACCCCACGCCCCGCCGACATCGACGCGGGGGGAGTCATGGGGCCGGTGTGCGACTCAAAGGGGATTTCGGGACGCTGCTGATTCAATTCAACCATGGGTTCGCCAAGCGCAGAGTTCACGAGGCGCGGAGTTCGCCAGTCGCGGAGCAGTGACCGGGAGCAGTCTCGAGGGGGACTGCCGCAGGAAATGGACTCTCGGGAGCAAAGACGCCGGACCGGCCCGGGCCACGTGGCCTCTCTGCCCCGCAATTCGCCACCACTTGGCATTTGATCGGAGTCGGGGTTGAAGGTGCAAGTGAACCCGGGGGGCCCCTCGCGCGCTCCAACGGGCCACGCTGACCCGCGAACAGGTTCCGTCAATGGGTTTTGCGGTCAAACCGCTGTCTCTTGCGGGATGACGGTCCATCGACAGGTGGCCTGAAACCTCCCGGGATTCCGCCAGGCGCGCGAATGCATCGACGGCAATTCCCCCGCAACCCGCCTGGTGACCCGCGCGAGGCCTGACCCTGCGACACGCGAAAGTGCCTGCGGGGGCCTGGGGCCCCGGGCCGCACCGCGAGCCAGCCCGGGGCTGCTGAGGCTTCTTGGGGGGTGTTCGCAACCGCTTTACTGGCTGGTGCTTAGGGCGGAAAGATTGATCTGGAGTTTTTTCGTCCGTCGCGATACGTTCTGCCCCCCCGCAGCCTGCCTGCGGGGGGAACTGCCACCGCCGGGACCCCGGGGTGGCACGGGAGCGACAGGAATTCGCTCTCGCGGAAATGCCTTGTCAGGGAGTGGACTGCATGGAGCCGTTGCTGGGCCTGATGGGTCTGGCCTGCGCCCTGGGGGCTGGCCTGACCGCGCTGGCCGGGTGGGGCGGGAGACGGTGGGGGATTCTCGATCTCCCCGACACCGAACGGAAATTCCATGCCCAGGCCACACCCCGGACCGGGGGCTTGGCCATCTGCGCCACCTTCTGTGCCGTGACGCTGCTGGGAACCTCGGCAACCCCGTGGCTGGCGGGCTGGGCCGCAACGCCCGGCCTCCCCTGGCTGCTCGGTTCGACCGTGGGGCTGTGCCTGGTTGGCTTGTGGGATGACCGCCACGGCATGCGGGCCCGCACCAAGTTGCTCTGGCAGATCGCCGCCATCGCCCCGTACGCCTGGTGGGGGCGGGCCAGTCAGCCGCTCGTGCTCTTCGGCGACCCCGTTGCCTCGGGGTGGCTGTCGGAAGGGCTGGTGCTGATGTGGCTGGTGTCGTGCTGCAATTTCATCAACCTGCTCGACGGGCTCGATGGCCTGGCGGGGAGCGTGGGGCTGGTCATCTGCCTGGCTGCCGGCCTGCTGGGGGGCTGGCAGGGTCAGCCCGAGACGGTCGGGCTGTGCCTGGTGCTCGCGGGGAGCCTGCTGGGCTTCCTGGCCTTCAACTGGCCCCCCGCTCGACTCTTCATGGGAGACTGCGGCAGCCTCCCGCTGGGCTTCCTGGCGGGGGCCCTCTCGCTGCAGGCCTCGGCGAAGAAGACCGTGGGGCTGACCCTGGTGGTCCCCGCCCTGCTGCTGGCGGTCCCCCTGTTCGATACCGCCATGGCGATCGTGCGACGGAAGCTGAATGGCCGCAAGATTGGGCATGGCGATCGCGGTCACATCCATCACTGCCTGCGGGATCGCGGGCTCTCGGCTTCACAGACGCTGTGGGTGGTCTGCGGACTCTCGGCGTGTGCCGCCCTGGCCGCCGTGGTCGCCACCATCGTCAACAGCGACCTGTTCGCCCTGGTGGCGGGGCTGGGCCTGGTGCTGGCCGTGGTGGTGGGCCGGGTCTTTGGCTTCCACGAAACCATGCTGCTGGCCCGCCATCTGTCGGTGCTGTGGGGGCTGGTTCGGGAACTTCCCAGGCAGTTGCGGGCCCGGTTGCTGGCGATGCGACTGGCCCAGGCCGCCCAGGCCGACCCGCAGCAGTTGTGGAGCAAGACGGTCCGACGGGCCAGGCGTCTGCCGGTCGCGGAACTCGAGTACCACTGGGCCCTGACCCCGCAATCATCCCCGCGGCTGACCCGTCGCTGGCTGGGTGCCGAACGGGAGCTGCGCGAGGGGCCATGGGAACTGGAATATCGGCTGCAGCAGTCCGATGGCAGTGTCGCCAGTTGCCGGGTGCGGGGCTTTGACCGCGAACTGGGGCTGGCGCAGATTCAAGCCGAGTTGCCCGAGTTGCTGCGGGCACTGTGCAGTGTGCCCGGCGCAGCGTGGCCCGTGGCGGACGGCGCGGCGGAAGAATCGTCAGCGGAGTTGGAGGCCGAGATTGTGCGCTGGCCCCTGGGACCGGCAGCCGATGCCCCGCGACCACACGCGCGCGATCTCGACCATCCCGCGGGCGACCGTCGCGAACTCGAACGTCGCGACGCGGCGTGAGCTGGCTGGCTGATGAAGCGCGACGCGCCCTGCCTGTTCGCCCGGTGGTTGACCGCGTTCGCCGCGCCGCACGGCCGGGACCGGCGAACGCGGGCGGAGTTAACGCCTGTGAATCGGCCCCGCACAGTGTTCGTTGAGGGCCGCCTCGTGCGGAACCGCTCGACAGCGGGCCGGCGGTCACCCTGTTCACCACTCCCGGAAGGTCACTGATGACGGGTCCAGGCTGGCCGGCGTGGGGGGCGGGAGCGAGGCCCTGGGTGTTGCTCGATCGCGATGGCACGCTCAACCACGAGTGCCACTACTTGAACGACCCCGCAGCACTCGAACTGCTGCCCGGCGTCTTGTCCGCTCTCGCCCGTCTGCAAGCGCGCGGAGTGGGACTGGCCGTTGTGACCAATCAGTCGGGAATTGCCCGGGGCTTGATCACCTCCGCGCAGTTGGACGCAATTCACGAGCGGCTGACCAACTGGTTGCGGCAGGCTGGGGTCGAACTGGCCGGCATCTACGTCTGCCCGCATGGTCCCGCCGACCACTGTGCGTGTCGCAAGCCCGCTCCCGGGCTGGCACGGCAGGCGGCCCGCGACTGGGGCATCGACCTGTCGCGGGCCTGGGTGGTGGGCGATAAACGGGCCGACCTCGAACTGGCCACCGCCGTCGGCGCGCGGGGAGTTCTCGTCCGTACCGGATACGGCCGCGAGACCGAGCAAACGCTCGGGGCCTCCCGCCCGGTAGACTGGACCGTGGTCGAGCATCTCGAAGGGGCCGCCGACGCGATTCTCGCCGCTCTCGACATCCCGGGGCAGGCCACGCCCGGGCCTGCACAGCCTCGGTCGACGTGAAGCGGTTCTCAACCAGTCGACTGCGACCCGCCAGGGGGATCGCCCCGCGCAGGCCGGTCGCCATCGAAACATCCGGCGACGAATATTGGCTGCGCGCATTGGCTGCAAGGGGGCCACGGGTCCGGGCGCAGGCTGGCGAGCGAACGGGTTCGGTCGCGCCGCGAGAGCGCCAACCGGAATGGCAAACCGCCCTCCGGAAACGTATGCTCAACCAGCCTTCCTAAGCCCCTTGCGACAGACCATGAACGCGTCCCTCTCCGACTCCAGCGGCTCCCCGGTTCCCGTCACACTCCGCTGGTCAGGCGGAATTGATGGGTCGCTGTTCTTGATCGATCAGACGAAGTTGCCCGGGGAGCTGGTCGAACTCGACTGCCGGACCGTCCCCCAGGTCTGGGAGGCGATCAAGTCGCTGCGGGTGCGGGGCGCCCCGGCGATTGGGGTCTCGGCGGCATACGGTGTGGTCCTGTCGACGCAGGCGGTCGTCTCCGCCACCCCCGAGGTCTTTCAGGCCAAGGTCGAACGGGCCATCGACGAACTGGCTACCAGTCGGCCGACCGCGGTGAACCTGTTCTGGGCCCTCGAGCGGATGCGGGGAGTGCTGCGGGGCCACGCCGGGGAACCGTCGCCCCAGCGGGCCGCCGCGCTGCTGGCTGAAGCCAAGACCATCGAACTCGAAGATCGCGCGATGTGCCGGGCGATTGGGCGGAACGGCGCCGCGCTGCTGGCCGATCAATTGGGAGTGCTCACCCACTGCAACGCCGGGGGGTTGGCCACCGCCGACTATGGCACGGCGCTGGCGGTGTTCTTCGCCGCTCACGAGCAGGGGAAGCGGTTGCACGTCTTCGCCGATGAAACCCGCCCGCTGTTGCAGGGGGCGCGGCTGACGGCGTGGGAGTGCCAGCGGCGGGGGCTCGACGTGACGCTGCTGTGCGACTCGATGGCCGCGCAGGTGATGCGCGAGGGACGCATCCAGGCGGTCGTGGTCGGGGCCGATCGGATCGCGGCGAATGGCGATACGGCGAACAAGATTGGCACCTACGGGGTGGCGGTGCTGGCCAGGCACCACGGGATCCCGTTCTACGTCGCCGCCCCCTCCAGTACGTTCGATTTCGAATTGGCGAGCGGGGCGGGCATTCCAATCGAACATCGCGATCCCCGCGAGGTGACCGAGGGGTTCGGGCGGCGGACCGCTCCCGAGGGGGTCGCCGTCTATAATCCGGCATTCGATGTGACTCCCGCCAGTCTGATCGCGGCGTTCATCACCGAGCGGGGCGTGATTCACCCCCCCTTCGACCAGGCTCTCGCCGCCG
>CAIUHT010000388.1 GCA_903898975.1 uncultured Planctomycetaceae bacterium | reverse complement strand
TGGCTCAAAGAGAAGGAACACGAGGTCTATTTTCAGAACAGCCTGCGGAACAGCCGGCTGTTGCCTCTTTTTGAACGCATCTTCGGCTGGGGGGGCAGCACCAGTTTCAACGACGTGGACCTCAACCAGCCCGTCCCGCCGTCGGCCTCAGCAGGCTATTGTCGAAACAGGCCATAGTCTTCCAGCAGCCGCGGTTGCCCGGCAGGTCTCTCCTCCCGCCCGGCACACAGGCCCTCGATTCCCGATCAAATCGTGTTGGGGGGCCCCACCCCAGGAAACCCGGCGCTCGTGCCGCGGGCGTGGCTGGAACTGACATAGAATTCGCCGCGAACCCGTTTTCCGGCCACCAAGCCGGCAGCAGCCCCCCACCCGGGGAAATGTCCGAACTGCCCCAAACAGGGCCGGCATCGGGGGGACAGGTCGCGCGAGCCCCACTTGCCGCAATCGCGATGATGCCCTACTGTGAGAACTGGCAAGCGAAGCGCGACGCAGGAGTCGGGCGGTCGGTCGAAAAACGACGGCAACCCACCCCGGCACACGTGGGGCCACAGGCCCAACGTAAGAATCGCGCCGGCGTTTCCAGGGCCGTAGCTCAATCGGTTAGAGCAGCAGACTCATAATCTGTTGGTTCTGGGTTCAAGTCCCAGCGGCCCCAGTTCGCGAAGCGAACAGAGAGGAGAGGAGAGAAAGTAGAAAGTAGAGAATAAGCAGTTGGACGCCCCCCACCTTCGATCCCTCTCCTCGGTCTACTTTCTACTCTCTACTCTCTAAACTGCGGATCAGTTCCACGGCCGTAAGATGGTAGAAACTCCCTGCTTTCCCGAGATTCGGCGTCTTCACAACTCGAGGCTGCGAGACGACGGATCGTGTCTATTCCATTTTTTTCCTTGTCGACCGATTGGATCGAGACGCGCTCTCAAATTGCCCCGTGACGGCGATGCGTTCCAAGTTATGAATCGGTGAACTTCTAAACCGGTGAATCTCGGAACCAGCCGAAGTAGAATCGAACTGTCTGGCGACAAGTCTCCAGGAGACGATTATGAACGATTTGACCCCCGAATCCCTCGCTCAGAGAGTACAGGCCCTGGAAATCGCCTTGGCGACCAAGGCGCCGGAGCGACCGCGTAAGGATTGGCGAAAAGTCGTGGGCATGTTTCGTGACAGCGACTTTATGCGGCAAGTGGATGACGAATGCCTGCGAATGCGTGAAGCTGAGCGCGAAGCAGCACGGAGTCGGCTGAGTGATCCTGTTGGATACGGACCACACGACATAACTGAAATACCCCGACAGTGACCGGGGCCGTCGCTTGATTGGACGTATGCAATCGGTGCAGGAAACGGAGACCTTCGGCGTGGCCATTGTCACGGTCGAGGAAAGAATGCGCGGCTGGTTGGCCGTGATCGCAAAAGAACAGTCGGCGCTTCGGCAAGTCGTTGGTTATCGAGAACTGACCTTGTTGTTCGAGTTTTACCACGAATTCGAGATCGCCCCATTCGATGAGGTGGCGGCTCGCAACTTCGAGAGACTTCGTGGACAGAAGCTTCGCATCGGGACGAGGGATTTGAAAATCGCTGCAACTGATTTGGTGAACAACGCGGTCCTTCTCTCGGCCAACCGAGCCGACTTCGAACGAGTGCCGGGTTTGCGTGTCGAGAATTGGCTGGAGTGAGTTTTTTGGCGGGATCCCGTGGCTCCAGTGCGTTCGTTGGACCGTACTCTTGGCGCATCGGAGACTCCCAGGCCCAAGAGTCCGCCAGCGTTTGCAGATGGCAATGCCGCGGATCTACAACTGGGTGCGGGCCGAAACCACGATCGAGTATTTGTGGATCGTCGAGGATGACATCCTGCCGCCGGTTGATACCTGCGAACGCCTCAGTACCTCCGCCCTCCTCCCGTCAACTCCCCCCTCCCAACCGCGGATCCCCCGCTTGGCCTTCGGCTTTGAAAAACTCCTCGTCTATCAGAAGGCGGTCGACTTTGCCGACCAGATCTGCGAGCCGACTGCGCAGTGTCCTCGGGGCTACGGCTTTCGGGTCGATCAATGGAACCGGGCGGCGCTGTCGATCTCGGCCCACATCGCCGAGAGAAACGGGCGGTTCACCAGGCCAGACCGGCGAGATTTCTTCGGCATGGCCCGAGGCTGGATCCCGGAAAGTGAAACATCTGTTGGACCTTGCCCAGCGAAGTAACCGGTCTACGGATAGGGATCACCAGGTGCTCAAGGCTCAACTTGAAAAAAGGACCCGCAAACCGGCGCGCCTGAGACGGCGAATCGAGAACCAATTGATCCCACATTCCGGCTTGGAGCGGTGTCGATCGCAGGCGGCTTCGCCCACTCAATCAGGGCCGGAGACGTTGTTCCGCGGCAGCTGTGACTGAATTTTCCGGGAAGTCCCGCGGCTGGCTTTCAGCCACTGAACGATGAAGGTCGCGAGCCAGTCTGGCGACATGATACCATGGGAGTGGATGCGAACCAGTGAGTGTTTCCGGAGACGCAGATATGCCCGCGACCGCATGGCCGTTCATTTCGCTTGACGAGACCGGGGTTCCCTTCCTTGAGGGAACGCGAACCAAGGTGATCGAGATTGCCCTGGATCGACTGGCCCACGAATGGTCGCCCGACGAAATCTGTCGGCAGCACGGCGATTTGACCCTTCCGCAGGTTCATGCGGCATTGGGCTATTACTTCGAGAATCGTCCGGCGTGTGACCTTCAGATCGAAGCCAGCTTGCAGCGGGCCGACGAAATCTGCAGTCGCCGCGAAAATACCGTCCTCCTGGCGAAGCTCCGCAGCGGGCAGCGTCGATGACGCTCGCGCTCTACATGGACCATCACGTCAACTTTGCGATCGTCGAAGGTGTGCGACGGAAAGGGATTGATGTTCTCACGGCGCTTGAAGATGGTTTCGACCGTCGCACCGATGAGGAGATTCTGTCGCGTGCCAACGAACTCGGACGTGTAGATTTCACACAGGACGTCGATTTCATCGTGCTGGCGGACAAATGGCTCGCCACCGGGAGACCATTCGCCGGCGTCGTATTCGCGCACCAACTCGGGCA
>CAIUHT010000387.1 GCA_903898975.1 uncultured Planctomycetaceae bacterium | reverse complement strand
CGGGGGGCCGATCCTTGGCTTCCCGGGGGAAGACAGGGACCGGCCCCCCGGGGTCGTGAGTGACCGGGTGGGCAGGCTCGGGCGGGGTGCCCGGCCGACGCCGGTTATTCTTCCTCGTCCCCTTCGGGTTCGGGGCCGACGGGAACCGCCTCGGCTTCGTTCAATCGATTCTCGAGGAAGCCCTTGAGGTGAATCGAGCGGGTGTGGTGCTGCAGTTTCCGCAGCGCCTTCGACTCGATCTGCCGAATTCGTTCGCGGGTCACCTTGAAGATGCGTCCCGTCTCTTCGAGGGTGTAGCTGTAGCCGTCGCCCAGCCCGTACCGCAACTTGATGATCTCGCGTTCGCGGTAAGTGAGGCTCTTGAGGACCTGTCCAATCTTGTCCTTGAGCAGCTTGTGCATCGCCGATTCGGAGGGGGTGTGCTCGGACCCGTCTTCCAGGAAATCCCCGAAGCTGGAGTCTTCGCTCTCCCCGACCGGAGTGTCGAGGCTGATCGGGTGTTTCCAGGTCTTCATGATCCGCTGGGTCTCTTCCAGCGACAGCCCGACCGCCTTCGACAGTTCCTCCATCGTGGGCTCGCGCCCCTTCTTCTGCCGCAGCTCTTCGCTCTTCGCCTTCAGCGTGCTGATGCTCTGGAACATGTGCACGGGAATGCGGATGGTACGGGCATGGTCGGCGACCGCCCGCGTGATGGCCTGCCGGATCCACCACGTCGCGTAGGTCGAGAACTTGTACCCGCGCCGATACTCGTACTTCTCGACACCCCGCATCAGCCCGGCGTTCCCCTCCTGGATGAGGTCGAGGAAGCTGAGGCCGCGATTCCGGTACTTCTTGGCGATCGAGACCACCAGGCGGAGGTTGCCCCCCGACAGTTCCTGCTTGGCCTGCGTCCAGACGGCGAACCGCTGCTGCACCATCCGGACCCGTTCCCGCATCGTCTCGGGAGTTTCCTGGGTCATCATGATGAGCTCATGCAGCTCGCGTTCGGCCCGCGCCAGTTCGTCGGCGTTACGCCGCGACCGCCGCAGTTCGCGAATGTGCTGGTCGAGCTCCTGCATGCGGCCACCGACCTGGTAGAGCCGCTTGGTGATTGGCTGCAGGCGCTGCGTCCGCAGGCTGAGCTCTTCAAACAGTGTCGCCAGCTTCCGCCGCAGGGTGGTCAGCTTCTCGACAATTTTGGCCCGCTCGGCCTGGTTGGCGACCAGCCACTTTTCAAATTCGGCGGTGCTGTCGGCGATGAGCCGCTTGATGGTGGGGAGATTGTGCGGCATCCGCCCCAGGATCTGCTCTTTCTTGACGTTCTCGGTCTCGGACGTGCGGAGCGTCCGTTCGAAGGGGAGCTCGCCGGCGGCGACTTTCTCGAGAATTTCGAGGGCGGCCGCCATCGAGAAATGGCACTCCATGAGCGCCCGGCGATACCGCTTGCGGCTGATCTCGATTTTCTTGGCGAGGTAGATCTCGCGTTCGCGGGTCAGCAGCGGAATGTTCCCCATCTGGCTGAGGTACATCCGGACGGGGTCGCGCGAAGAGACCGACGGAGTCGCCGAATCGTCTTTGTCTTTGTCGTGGGCGACCGCCTTGATCACGATGCCCGGTTGGGGGCGGTTCGGGTCTTCGCGGAGGTCCATCCGCTGCTCTTCGAGCCGGAGGACCAGTTCATCGACCAGCCAAGGGGGTCCCCCTTCGTCGGGGAGATAGGCGTGAACTTCCTGAAAACTCACGAACGCCTTGGGCTTCGCGTTCCGCAACATCACCGACAGCGGATCATCGAACTCGGGCACAGAGACACTCCCTTTGGCAAGGTTCCTGGATGGAAGTCTTCCCTCCTGGTGGGCAGCCGGGGTGCCGTCCACCCGCCCCGCAGCCCCCCTCACGGGAGACCCGACTGGCTGGCGACACTTCGGTTGACCACTGGAGCTGAGTCTGGCCACGCACCAGACCGGTTCTGACATTCTACACCCGATTTGGCATGTTCGGGTTGATTTTCCTTCGGGGTGGGCCCCCCACGCGTCGTCCCATCGCCCACCCCCCTCACAATCTATCCCGCCCGAGAGCCCTGAACGGACCGCGCCATCCGCGTCTTCCGAACCCCCGGCCTGGCCCACCCCGACTTTTGCCAAAAGCTGAAGTGGCCCCACATCTTCCGCCTGAATCCTCCACTCGTCAACCGAGTTCGGTTCCCCTCGAAGATGTGGAAATCGGTTCTGGAGAAGTGGTGATTTGACAACTAGGCGGCACGTGCCGGGGTGGGATTGACCGAATCCCCCCCGACGGTCGGTTGTCCCGGCCCGCTGCGGACGCCGTCGCGGGCCCGGTACAGGCGACGGTAGATCTCGCAGTCGGCCAACAGCTTGGCGTGAGATCCCGAAGCGACTACCCGCCCGTGGTCCAGCACCACAATCCGGGTCACGAAGGAGAGCAGCGTGTCGGTGATGGAGTGGGTGATCAGGAAGGTGGTTCGCCCCTTGACGAAGGTTCTCAGCGATTCATGGATGAGGCGTTCCGAGAGGGCGTCGATCGCACTGGTCGCCTCGTCGAGGATGAGAATCTGCGGGTCGCGGAGCATGGCTCGCGCCAGGGCGATCCGTTGCCGCTGACCTCCAGAGAGGCTGGCCCCCTTTTCTCCCACGGGGGTGTCGAACCCCTGGGGGAGCCCCGCCACAAACTGGGTGACCGAGGCCCGCTCGGCGGCCTGCTCGATCTCTGCCCGCGAGGCCCCTGGCCGACCGTAGCCAATGTTGCCCGCGATGGTGTCGTCGAACAGCAGGGTCTCCTGGGTCACCAGCCCCAGCTCTCCCCGCAGGTCGCGGAGCGAGAATTGGCGGACGTCGATTCCATTGAGGCACAGGGCTCCCCGATCGGGATCGAAGAAGCGGGGAATCAGGCTGACGAGCGTCGATTTGCCCGAACCATTCTCCCCCACGACCGCGACGGTCTCGCCCGCTTCGAAAGTGAGCGAGACATCGTTGAGCACGGGGGGGCGGGCTTCATTGGGGCTGGCGAAGGTGAACCCGACATCACGGAATTCGAGCGACTCGACCTGCCGGGGGAAGACCACGGGGTGCGCCGGTTCGAGCACCCGCGACTGGGCGTCCATCAGGGCGAAGACGCGATCGGCGGCGGCGGCCGACCGCTTCAGCTTGCCAAACACGCTCGACAGCTTCCGCACCGGGTCGAGGATGCCCGCCAGCAGGGTGTACATCATCGACAGTTCGGCGATGTCCATCGGTTCGGACGCCAGGGGAATGCCCCACAGGCTGGTCTTGCCCCGCAGCACCAGGTAAGCGCCGGGGAGCACCCCCACGACCACCGCCGAGAGCCCCAGCAGCTCGGTGATGGGATTGGTGAGGGCGTCGGTGACCACCACCTTCATCGACCGGCGGTAGAACTGCCGGCTTTCTTCGTGATGCACCCGCCGTTGCCGATGCTCTCCATTGAACGCCAGCACCACCTTGATGGAGTCGAACGACTCTTCGAGCACCTTGTAGATGCGGGCCACCGACTCCATCGATTTCTGGCTGGCCTTCTTCAACTGCCGGCCAATGCGGTGGAAGATCAGGCCGGCGACCGGGACGAACAGCACCGACAGCAGGGTCAGTTGCCAGTTCACCCAGAACGCCATGATGAGACAGGCGACCGCCTTCAAAGGTTCGCGCACCAGCTTGCCACCCAGCAGCCCCAGCCCCGCCCCCAGGGCCTCCATGTCGTGCGTGAGGCGGGAGAGCATGTCGCTCGTCCCCTGCATCTTCAGGGTCTGGTAGTCGAGGGCGAGCAGCCGCCGGAAGCAGGCCTTCCGCAGCCGCATGACCGTCTGCTCAACCACGCTCCCGACCAGCACTTCCTCGGCGAACATGCAGAGCAGCTTCAGGGCCGTCAGCACGAGGATGACCGCAAGAATGAAGGCGAACGCGCGGAACAGGTCTTCCGGCAGAATGGGGAGGGCGTACAGCTCGATGCCGCGATAGAGCGCCAGCCGCTGGCTGGCACGGGTCATGCGGGTTTCGGCCCGGGCCCGTTTGCGGAGGACCGAGACTTCCTCGGCAGGGTCGAGCGGGGCCGGTTCGTTGAGGCTGGCGAGTTCGCCGCGGGCCTTGTCGATGTTGGTTTCACACTCGGCGATCATTTCCCGCAGGCAGGCGGCGGGAGATTTCTCTTCGAGCAGCACCTTCACGACGGGATAGGCGATCGAGAGGATCGCTCCCCAGAAGAGGGCGACGAAGGCGGCGAGGACAAATGAGACGCAAAGTCGCCGCCGGCTGGGCCAGAGGTACGGGAGCAACCGCGTTAGATGGCTGACTTCACGATGTTCGACCGACATGCATCCCTGCTCGTCTGTGCGGACCCCCCTGTCCAACCCCAAA
Organism: uncultured Planctomycetaceae bacterium; assembly: GCA_903898975.1. Classification (GTDB taxonomy): domain Bacteria; phylum Planctomycetota; class Planctomycetia; order Planctomycetales; family Planctomycetaceae; genus UBA10511. The sequence goes on along the minus strand of CAIUHT010000387.1, from coordinate 704 downwards.
TGGCACCGCGGGTTGGCACAGGATTCCGGAACCTGCGCGAACCACGCAGACTCCCGGAACGGGGTGTCTCTACCACAGCCCCGCCAACCGGGGGAAGACCACTTCCCCCCCGGGATCGCCGCAACCCCCCGGGCTTGCCCAGTTTGCCACCTGGCGAGCTGGTGAGGCTGGTGCGCGAGGCGGGCTGACCCCGGCCCACGCCGGCCCGGCCCACCGGCTGTTGACCGCATCGATCTGTCAGATGGCCTCCCGCGGGGCACAATTCACGATCTCAGCCCCTCAACTCGCGCGTCGCCTGGCGACACCACAGCCGCAGACCGGCATTCTTCCGCCGTCCTGTGTGTCCCTTCTGCAGCAATCCAACAGGTGCAGCGGTGCCATGCGCCAGCGGTGATGAGCGCGGGGGGAGCACAGTCGAGCGTGTTTCGCCAGGGGGCGGAGCTGTTCACCCGGGCCGGACTTCGACGCCCCGGGCGGGGGCGCGGGTCCCTTCCACGCGAATGGGGTGGCGGTTGTCGCGCAGTCGCGTGCGTTCGAAGGTCAGCCCATTCACCCAGTCTTCCGGGTGAATGCCGGTCTCGAAGCCACTGATCTCCACGTCGTCGAACGAGCCATTCGTCACCGACACCGCGTACACCCCCTGCGATTTCCCCCCGGCTCCGCGGAGGCGCACGTCCCGCAGGCGGGGCCCGCGACACCGACGG
>CAIUHT010000386.1 GCA_903898975.1 uncultured Planctomycetaceae bacterium | reverse complement strand
CAACGCCCGGCCTACCTGGTCGTCGACGACAAGATTGTCTGGGAATCGAGCCTCGTGCAGGCGAATGACTGGGAGACAAGGATTCGGGCCCTGGGAGCACAGCGGCTCGAGCAAGTGCTCGGGAGCGTCGGGCTGATCTACGGCATCACCAAGAAAGGTGCCGGGACCGGGTTCCTGATCGCTCCCGACCTCGTCCTCACAAACCGACACGTGCTCCAGGGATTCTTTTTTCAGCGCGAGAACCGGGCCTGGGCGCCACGATCCGGCTTGCTCAAGATCAGGTTTGGTGAGGAGTTCCACAACGCCCGAGACGATCGAGTCCGAGACATCGAGGGTGTCGCGTTCGCTCCGCCACTCGCAATCCCCGGGGGGGGCACACCCGATCATTCGCTTCCCGACTTTGCAGTCCTGAAGCTCAAGCCGAACAGCCAGGGTTATCAGCCGCTCCCATTGCCGATCGTGACCATTCCGCCTGCTCCCCCCGAGGGAGACGTGCTGGTCGTGGGGCACCCTTTCGAGGACGCCCGCTACAAAGATGGCGGCGAAGTTTCCGCGGCGCTCAAGGTCGTGTTTGCCGACCAGTTCGAGGTCAAGCAGGTCGCCCCCGGACACTATCGCAGGGTCGCGGATGCTGGCGTTGCCGTCGGTGGGGGATTGAACGAGCGCATCACCCAGCGACTGACCCACGACGCCACCACGCTGGGAGGCAATTCGGGCTCGCCCCTGCTGCTCCTGGAGAATTCTCTCCCCTGTGTCGGCCTGCACTACGGCGGTCAGCTCGCCCGAACCACCGACGAGGAAACGAACTGGGCCCATCATTTCGAATCACTGAAGAAAGTTCCCAACACCGTGACCGGGCAGCCTGTCACGTTCGGTGAGTTCCTCGACCAGATCAGGCAGTGACCGGACTGCGCGACCTGGCCCGGTGCTGACGCGGTCTCCCTGGTTGTGACCGCGGCTGTTCGACTGCATCCCAACCGCCCCCGCGCACGCCTGATTGACCCTCATCGCCCCGAGAGCGTTCTCACTACGTCGTCCCTTGCCCAGTCTCGCCCCCGCGGCTTGCCAAACCGAGAAGCCATCATGTCCAGCCAGCCAACTCGCCATGCCTGGGTGATCGAACGCCTGCGCAGTCGCATGCGGGCCCAAGGCAGCGGATCGGACCGCGGGGGAGTCGAGTCCACCGAGGCGGCAAATCAGCCTCCGCCACTCAACCTGACCGACGAGGGAATCACCGACCACGTTCACAGCCTGGGACAGGGATTGCGCGAGTACGCCGCGCGCTGCCTGGGCAATGATGCCGCAACCTTAACGCTGGTGGCCCAGCTGGAAGACGAGCTGAGTCGCGGCTTGACACTGTTTGGCAAAGACAATGTCGAGGGCCTGGCCCGCGACGAGGGGGCCCTAATGGGCCTCGAGGCGATCGTTGTCGCCGATGGCACGCGTCCAAGCTACCTCATCTGCAAGGACCAGGTGCGAACCGACTCCAGCTGGTGCGTCAACAAAGACTGGGCGAGCTTCCTCGAGCAATGCCAGGCCGAGTTGAGCAAGGCCATCCAGTGCGTGGGCCGGATCGACCTGGGGGGGAGTGATCCCCAGGGACCGTCCCAGGGGCTCGGGACCGGGTTCCTCGTGCAGCGCGATCTGGCCATCACGAACCGACACGTCCTGCAGCAGCTCCCGCAGTGGCGGGGGCAACGCTGGGAACCCACCCCCCACACCAGGGCCTGGCTCGACTTTGGCCAGGAGCACGAAGGCCAGGAACGCGTCCGTCGCCGGGAGGTGATTGGGATCGCCTACACCGGCATCGATCCGATTGATCCCCGGCAGATCGATCACCACAAGCTCGACCTGGCCCTGCTCGAACTGGCCCCGCCGACTGCGGATGAGAGCCCCCCCTGCTGGCTGGGCATCGACAGCCGGGGCGAGGACGTGCGCCAGTGCAGCGAGGTCCTGGTGGTCGGCTACCCCATCGATCCGGGCCGGTTCCGGGAGCTCGATTTGCTGGAGAAGATTTTCGCCAGGCAGTTTGGCAAGAAGCGGCTCTCTCCGGGCTCGTTTGTCGGCGGGCCCGACCTGGATGCGGCAACAACGCGACACGACGCCAGTACCCTGGCGGGGAACTCGGGCTCGGTGGTGCTGCAGATGACCGACACCCGGCTGGCCGGGGCTTTGCATTACGGCGGGATTCCCCGCCAGGAAAACTGGGCCCACATCCTGGGCAACTGCCTGGAACGACCGGGGCTGAGGGGACGGACACTGCGGCAGGTGCTGGAGGAGCGCGAGGTATGGCTGGTTTAATTTCTCGAAAGTTTCGCTTGCGACCGATTCCCGCTGAGCACTGCCACCAGTTTTTCCCAGTTGTCTTTGACAGAACACCCAAAAACCAGTAGTTTACGGGGACCAATACTTAGAACAGGAGCACGTCATGAAAAAAGTGTGGACAGATATCCTCCAAGATCTCGATCGTCGAACCGGAGCACACGGTACCGGTCACGAAGCACCCGTCGAAGGGACGTCCATAAGGATCACCGACGCAGCCATAAACAGTCGTGTTGATCAGCTTACGACGCAACTCTCGACGTACGCAAAGACCTGGCTTCAGCCCGGTGTCAAAACCAGTAAGCTCATCAAGAAGCTTGAGAAAGAGAGTAAGCGAGGTTTAGTAAAATACCGCGAAGATCGAAAATCGGTCTCGACCGACGTCGACGCCATGAAGGGCATCGAGTCTGTGGTGCGAATGGACAATTCGCGTCCGAGTTTCCTTGTTGCTCAAGACAAGATCATTTTCGAATCATCTTTTGCACCGGCTGACGATTGGAAGAGTTTTATCCAATCGAACCGAACATACTTTGAATCCGCCCTGAAGTTTGTGGGGCGAATTGAAAACTCAAGTGGCATAAACCTGGGTACGGGAGTCCAAATCTCTGGCGATCTGCTCCTAACGAACGCTCATGTACTCCAGTTGTTCGCTGAAGAAACGAATGGCACATGGAAAATAGATGCTGGTCAAAAAATTTGGATCGACTTTGGGCATGAGTACACAGGGCCCAATGGATCACTCGTCGGACGCAAAACTTGGCGACGACGCGAAATCATCGAGATTGTCTACGCTCCGAAGAATTATGCTGATCGATTCAGTGTGAATCATGCTTTACTTGATCTTGTTTTGTTAAGACTACAGGCCTTCAGCTCTCCGGACGACAGCCCAGGCCTAGGCATCGACCTCGATGCTGATTTGGCACGCAATGCCAGTCCCAT
>CAIUHT010000385.1 GCA_903898975.1 uncultured Planctomycetaceae bacterium | reverse complement strand
TGTGGGTTCGAGTCCCACCCTCGGCACTGCGTGGTTTTTCACTGTGTGGATTTAACGGGATAGTGGCTTTGACGGGATAATTGGGCGGGGCGCGAATGAAGCGTGCCGGTGCCTTCACGGGGAGCCGATCCCCAAGTGTGCTTCGTTGGTGAGGCGAGCCACCCCAATTTGAGCCGCAGACCGTCGTGACGGTGTGGCCAACGTTCGGTGCCAAGACGAGCGATTGCTCTCCGACGAGCTCGCAACCCGAGAAAGTGTGCCCGGAGGTTGGGTGACGCGGGGCTCAGAGGGGCTCGATCAGGAACCGACTCTGTCCGGCATCACTGACGCCAGGCCCCGCTCCAGTCGACGCGGCTGAAATTGTGAGTCAGCTCAAACAGGTGCCGGGGTCGACTGGTCAGTCGTTCTCGGTGGCGCAAGGGAGGTGAACCTTACACCGGGGGCCTCATACCGCGAGGCCCCAGCCGGGGGGTTCATCACGCGGGGGCGGTTACAGCAGGCTTTCGATGAGCAGCCGGATTTTTCGCATCTCGATCCCGCGGGTGGCGATGTCCATCAATTCGGGATGCAGTTCGACCGAGAGGGTGCGGGAGAAGCGGGTGCGTTCGAGCTGATTGATGATGCGGGCGTAATCGACCAGCCCCAGTCCGACGGGAACCTGGAACTGCTCGCGTGAGGTGTCGCGGAGATGCACGTGGTAGACGTGCCCGTAGATCTGGTCGTGCGCCGCCCCCTTCTGCGGGCCACTGAGATAGACGCTGGGGTCGTAGGTGATACCCAGGCCGGGGACTGCCTGGCAGACCTCGACGGCGGTGCGGGGGTCTTCAGAGAGATGACCAATCTGGCACTTGAACGACACGACGATGCCGTCTTCGATGCCAATCTGCGTGAGTTCCTTGAGGCGGTCGACTTCGGAGTTGAAGGGGGTGCCCAGCTTGGCGGAGGCGACGGAGATCTGGGGGATCCGCAACTGCTTGGCGATGCGGGTGAGGACCCGGAACTGCGCGCCGGAGAGATCGGTGTCGAGGCAGAAGGAGATGGGGGTCAGCCGGGTCATCTCGCGATAACGGGCACAGAACCGGTCGGGGTCTTTGACAAGTTCGGAGGGGCGGAGGGGGCCGCGTTCCTCATCGAGCCACAGTTCGATCTTGTCGTAGCCGAGATCGTCGAGGTGGAAGTAGGCCTGGGTGAGGGGCAGATCGGAAAAGCACCGGGTCGAAGCGGCGACCAGCATGACTTGAACACTCCGTTGCGAAGCGGTCCGCAGGGGACCGCGAAAAAGCGGTGTGAGCCGGGATTCACACTGAGCCCGGCCCAAGACCCCACTCTCCGAGTGGGAAGAGGACGACCTGAAGAGCCCACCGAACGCGATTTTGAAGCCAACTGACCGACGCCAATTCTCTGCAGCCACCTGGGCCACACCCTCGACTGTTGAAACATCGAGCCGTGCAACCGAGAGCCCCCCCAGCCGGGACATCGCCCGAGAGTCGGTCCAGCCACCTGTCTCTTGGGAGCCAGGTTCTGGGGAGCCAGGTTCTTGGGAGGGAGAGTTTTCGCGAGAAGCCCTCCCAGGGGAGTCCTGGTTGCGAAGCGGCCCGGGACCGTAAGGAGCGGGGGACTCATCGGTTTGGGGAGTCAATTCCCAGCGGGGCTGGCTGCCTCCCTGTGCGACGAAAGCCGACCCCTGGGACCTGCCGAGTCGTTCCCAGGCAGGCAGGTTTCCGAACACCAAGACCGGCCCTGCGAGACCGACCTCGCACGACCGAACTCCGCCTGCCGGAGATTCCCCGCGGCCCCGACCGGAAACCACCCCCCGGGCGGGCCTTCAGAGCCCCTGCCAGTTCGCCGCAACTGCTTTGGCAACAATGTGTTGCGCAATTTGTCGAGAGCTGGCTGGCGGGGGGATTGAAGCGGGATGTTAATTTAATCCGGCTGGGGTGAATCTGCAAGGTGAATGAGTCGACCCGGTGGTAACAGCCCTGCTTTTCGTGCGGATTCTGCACGTGACGCACGGTCTCGCGCCGATACCAAATTGCAGACTGGTTTCTTCCCGCAAGCCCGCACGGATGGGGCACCGAAGCTGGTCGACTTAGGCCCGATTTGTAGGACTCTGCCATGCGTACCCAACTGCTGTTGCTGCTCGCAACGGGAGTGCTGCTGCCCCTGACGACGGGCTGCAGCAGTTCTCGCGTTGTTCGCGGTCAGAACCCCGCCATCGAGGGGGTGGCCGGCGATTACTGCGAAGCCGACTGCGAATGCGATGAGTGCAGCCGTCGCGATCTGCGACGTGCCCGCCGGATGGAACGCCGGATGAACCGGCCCGAGCACGTCTGCACCCCCTACCACATTCCCCACGACCTCAGCTATCCCTCTGCCGGGGATCAGTTCGGCGTCGTGCAATACCCCTACTACACGCACAAGGGGCCCGACTGCTTCTTCTACGACAGCGACGGTCAACGCTGATCGCCGTCGCGGACGCGGGGGCAGTTCCCTGTGTTGTGGGAGGTCGAGTCCCAGCTCATCCTCCCCGCACAGCGGCTCCCCGCCGCCCGACCGAGTCCTTCCGTGCCCGAAGCCCACAGCGCCCCTGGCCCTGTGGGCTTTGGCGTTTTCCGGCGTCCCCATTCCACCACAGTTTACCGCGACGACGAATTCAGATGGTTGCCCCAGACCGGCGACCACACCACGAGTGGGCGAAGGTCGCGTGCCGCTCGCAGCGGGTCTACAATTCAGCCATCCGACCCAGCCGTCCGGGGCGTCGTGACGACCCGGTTCGACGCGGATCGCCCCGGATCGGCTCGACCGGGGGCGGGCTGTCGTCGACACTCACGGCAGACTTCTTCATTGCCTGTGCGGGAGTTGCCTGCGGGTTCCTGACGAGTGTGAGCCCGTGGCGAGAGCCCTGCGGATGACCGAGATAACGACCTTTTCTCTTCCACTGCGATGACCCTGCCCTCCACGTTCACCATTCAGCAGTTTGAGCAGCACCGGCATGAACTGCCCGATGGTGGGCGGTGGTCTGAGTTGTCGGCCGGGCTCGTGCTGAATCTTTCGCCCCCGACCGCCGAGCAAGGGACGGTCGTGATGAACCTTGGCAAGGCTCTCGCCGCCTACACCCAGCGGGAACGAAAGGGCTACGCCTGTTTCGAGCTGGGGTTCCTGCTCAACCGTGAGCCAGCCACCCTGCGATTTCCACCGCTGTGCTT
>CAIUHT010000384.1 GCA_903898975.1 uncultured Planctomycetaceae bacterium | reverse complement strand
GGCTAGGATAGAAATCCCCTTCAGGGATTGTCGGCGGGCAACCGCATAGCGCTCGGCAAATCCAGCGACGATCAACGTGCCCTCACGCCTTGAAACCAACCTCACCACCGCGTCGTGTGGCACGAATGCCGCCGCCTGGGCACGAAGCCGGATGCGTCCGAGCCCGGCTCGCGTCGCCAATCAATCACGCCTCCCCACAGGCAAGAGGCGGGAGCAACGGAACATCGACGCGCCGTCACCGGCAAGGAGCCTCCTCCGTTCCCTGGAAAAACGAGACCTGACCCCTTACCGCTCCGCACGAATCACCCACCGCGCCACCGTTGCCGAGAGTCGGGAGTGCCGAATGCGTCCGACCCCCGGCTCGCGTCGCCGATCAATCACGCCTCCCCACAGGCAAGAGGCGGGAGCAACGGAACGTCGAGGTGCCGCCACTGGCAAAGAGCCCCGCTCTCCGCGCGGAAACCGAGACCTGACCCCTGACGGTCCTTTCCGCCGCCAGGCACGATCAAACTCGGCTGACGGCCTCGCGGTACTCGTTTGCCAGATCGATCCCCACCTTCAGTCCGGGGGAAACCTGCTCGAACGCGGCATGCATGATCGAGAGCAATTGCAGCCCAGAGAAGCGCCCCCGCATTCCCGTGAGGCGATATCGCTTCTTGGGATCATTGATGTCGAGCCCTTGACTGCCAATCAAGGCGATCTCCAGCGCCAGCTCCTGGATCTGCTCTGGCTTCATCGCCTGGAAGCTGCGCAGCGCTGCGACCATGAAACCCACCACATCCTCCCGGACTTCACCTGTCTTGCGGAGAGTCGACTGCGCAATCGAAGTCAGTCGTCCCTTCGCCATCTCGACCAGCTCTGCAGGACCTCCGGTCTTAATGGCCAGGCGATAGTGGGCCATGGCTTCCTCGCTGCGCCCCAGTTCTTCCAGGCATTCGCCTTCGGCAATCATCAGGGAAATGTCGCCAGGCGCCCTCACCAGGCATTCCCGAATCGCCACCAGGGCCTCCTCGAAGCGACGCTGTTTGCCCAGCGTCTCCGCCAGGTTGCGCCAGGCCCACTTGTTCGTCGAATCAAGACCGATCGCCCGTCGCAGCCACTCTTCGCCGATCAGCAGGTTGCCACGCGATGTTTCAGCGATACCCAAACCCACCATCGCGTGGTGATTCTTCGGATTCGCGGCGAGCAGCTTCTCCAGGTGCAGAACCGCTTGATCGAACTGCCCGAGCGCACTGTGGCACACCCCCAGTTGATAGAGGATCACGGCATCGTCGGGATCATTGAAGTGCAGCGTGGTGAGAATCGGGACGGCTTCCGTAAATCGCCCGGCTTGCAATAACTCACCAACCTTGTCGAAGGGATCCTGCCCAGACGCTGGCTTGGTCCAGGCCACCCGGATTCGCCGTTTCTGATCATCAGTCACCACCCGCGCACGGCAGCCCAACGCCTGAAACTGCTCAACGAAAAACCGGCGGACTCCCTGGCAAAACTCGGGGGATCCGACTTTTGGCATCGGCGCCGGAAGCAAGTTGCGGTCGAAATCGTCGAAGCCAAGCTCGAATACAAATTCCGCAGCCATCAGCGAGACCTTGTCTGAAACCATCCATCCAGCCCGAGAGGCCTGCCGCAAGCGTCAACGAACTGGAGATCATGATTGGGCGCAGGCGGTACCTGCTGGAGTTATTCCAGCAGGTCGTCGGCCATCTTGCGATAGTCAGCACCCAGTTAGGGGGCGAACAACAGCGGTGCATTCCAAAGCCCCGCGAACAAGTTCCCCAACCTCACGCGACCTCTCGGGCGACCCTCGCCAACTCCGACAACCCGTGGCCCGTGCCCATCGCGCGCTGGAACCGCAAGCCGCGCTCATCCGAACGCGCCACCACCGAACCCCGCCCGAAACCGCGCGGCCACGCCGCCATCGGCACGACGAATGTAAGGTGGGACTTGTCCCGCCCGTCCGCTGGACGCTCCTCACCACAACACGTTCCAGGGCAGCCAGACCACCAGTCAACCGCGTTTCGCACCGACTCTGCCCCGCACCGGTCCCAAGCCACTCGGACCCGCAGCGGGACGGACGGCTTAAAAGCCATCCTACATTCGCGAACTCCAGCGGCATCGTTCCGTGCCCATCGACGCGGTGAGCCGCGACCAACGCCAACCCGACTCCGCCACCTCACTCCGCCACCTCACTCCGCCAACCCACTCCGCCAACCTGCTCCGCCAACCTGCTCCGCCAACCTGCTCCGCCAACCTGCTCCGCCAACCTGCTCCGCCAACTCACTCCGCCAAT
>CAIUHT010000383.1 GCA_903898975.1 uncultured Planctomycetaceae bacterium | reverse complement strand
GCAACACCGTGTACCGGGTGCAGCCCGAGACCGGGGAAGCGCGGGTGCTCTTCACCGAGACCGACGCCGCCTGGGTCGAAAACGAAAACCGCATTACCTGGCTCCGCGGGGGCGAGGCGTTCCTGTGGATGAGCGAGCGGAGCGGGTGGCGGCAGCTGTATGCCGCGAATTCTCAGACAGGCGAACTCTCCCGCGTCACCACGGGGGACTTCGACGTGATCGCCGTCGAGCGGGTTGTGCCTGAGCAGGGGTGGGTCTATTTCTCGGCTGCCCCCAACGAGCCGACCCGGCGGTACCTGCATCGGGCCCGGCTCGATGGCTCGGCACAAGAGCGGGTCACCCCGGCCGACGCCACGGGCTGGAACACGTACCAGGTTCACCCGCTGGGCGAATTCGCGGTGCACTCGCATTCGACCTTCGCCACGCCGCCCGTGCATACACTGGTGCGGCTGCCCGGGCACGAAGTGGTGCGCGTGCTGCAAGACAACGCCGAGTTGAAGTCGAAGCTCGAGACCCTGCGTCGCCCCCAGATCGAACTGGTGCGGATCGAGACTGGCCAGGGTGAGCCGCTCGATGCCTGGGTGCTGACGCCCCCCGACTTCCAGCCCGACCAGAAGTACCCGCTGCTGCTCTACGCCTATGGTGAACCCGCCGGGCAGACGGTCCGCGACGAATGGATGGGCCGGTCGATGCTGTGGCACTGGCTGCTGGCCCAGCACGGGTACGTGGTGGCCAGCATCGACAACCGCGGGACTCCGTCTCCCCGGGGGCGGGAGTTTCGCAAGGCGATTCATCGGCAGATTGGCCGGCTGGCGGCGGCCGACCAGGCGGCGGCGGTGCGGACCCTGCTGCGCGAGCGGCCCGCCCTCGACCCCCGCCGGGTGGGAATCTGGGGCTGGAGTGGCGGTGGTTCAACCAGCCTCAACTCGCTGCTGCAGTATCCGCAGGTCTTTTCGACCGCGATCGCCGTCGCCTGCGTTCCCGATCAGAAGCTGTACGACACCATCTACCAGGAGCGGTACATGGGGCTGCCCGATGACAACGCCGAGGGGTACCGGCTGAGTTCACCCATCACCTGGGCCCGCCAGCTCGAAGGGAACCTGCTGCTGCTGCATGGGACGACCGACGACAACGTGCACTACCAGGGGGTCGAGCAGTTGATCGATGAACTGGTCGCGCACCACAAGAACTTCACCGTGCTTCCCTATCCGGGACGGTCGCACGGCATTGGCGAGGGGCGAAACACCAGCCGGCACCTGCACGCCCTGATGCTGCATTACTGGGAGACGCATCTGAAGCATCCCCCCGCCAACCCACAGTTCTCGACCGAGCCTCCGGGCAAGGGCGCTGCCGCTGAAGCGAAAGACCGGACCGCTCAGAATCCCGAAGAAGCGGCCGACTCGGCTGACGACGAGGCGGGGGACGACTGAGCGTTTGTGCCGGACCCCCGGAGGTTGTTCGGGGTTCGGGGTTCGGGGTTCGACGAGCCGCGTGTGGGTGTGCCTGGCTTGTGCGCGACCTATTCGCTGGACGGGCTTGATCGGCTTGGGGTCGGGGTGTGGTGCCGGTCGTGGTGGCCTCATACCGCCGTCAGTCCACGGTCGTGTGGCAGTTACGTTGCCGGGCGTTCCAGGATCCACAGGTTGCGATAGAGCACCTTGTCGCCGTGGTCCTGGAACTTGATGGGGCGCGGATCGGGGCCTTCCGCCGCACCGGCTCCGGTCTTGCCCGTCAGTTCAACGTTCTTGTGGATCTTGATGCCGTTGTGAAACACCGTGAGGCGGGCGGGCTCGGTCTTTTGTCCCTGGTCGTCAAACCGCGCGGCCCGGAAATCGATCTCGTACGTCTGCCATGTTTCGGGGGGGAAGGACATGTTCAGCGAGG
>CAIUHT010000382.1 GCA_903898975.1 uncultured Planctomycetaceae bacterium | reverse complement strand
CCTTGGCCCGCGAGGGATTCCGCGCCCTCCCCTACCATGCCGGGCTGTCGGATGGGGAACGGGCCGAGAACCAGGAGGCCTTTCTGCGGGACCGGGTGAAGATCATTGTCGCCACCGTGGCGTTCGGTATGGGGATCGACAAGTCGGATGTGCGGTACGTGATCCACGCGGGGGCCCCCAAGTCGGTCGAACACTACCAGCAGGAATCGGGCCGGGGTGGCCGCGATGGGCTCGAAGCCGAGTGCTGGCTGCTCTACTCGCCCGCCGACATGCAGGCCTGGCGGCGACTGCAGTCAAACCTCACGGGCCAGGCGCTGGACGCCGCCCTGGCGATGCTGGGGGGAATCGACAGGTTCTGCTCGGCGGCGGTCTGCCGGCACCGCGCCCTGGTCGAGTACTTCGGGCAGCCTTTCGAGGCCGAGAACTGCCAGGCGTGCGACGTCTGCCTCTCGGAGGTCGACCTGGTCGCCGACCCGCTGCCGATTGGGCAGAAAGTTCTCTCGAGCGTGGTTCGCCAGGGAGAGCGGTTTGGGGCCGAGTACACCGTCGCGGTGCTGCTGGGGTCTTCGGAACAGCGGATCCTCGACAACCGGCACGAGCGTTTGAGCACGTGGGGCCTGCTCAAGGGGCACGACCGTCGGCACGTCCGCGACTGGATCGAGCAACTGCTGGCCCAGGGCTTTCTTGAACGCCGGGGTGAGTACAACGTGCTGGGAGTGACCCCCGAGGGGCGGCGCCTGCTGCGGGGGGAAGTCACCCCCCGGCTGTTGCAGCCCGCGGCGAAGGGCCGGCAATCGCTGGCCGACCGGGTCTCGTGGGAGGGGGTCGATCGCGATCTGTTCGAGCATCTGCGGTCGTGGCGGCGGGGGCAGGCCGATCGGCGGGGGGTCGCCCCGTTCGTGGTCTTCAGCGATGCGACCCTGCGCGATCTGGCCCGCCGGCGTCCCTCGACCCCCGCCGGGCTGCTGCAGACGCAGGGTATCGGCATCAAGAAGCTGGATGACTTCGGAGCCGATCTGCTCGAAGTGCTGCGGGAGTGGTGCGACCGGACCAAGCTCCCGCAGGATGTGGGGATTGACGCCCCGGGAACGCAGTCGAAGGGTCGGGAGAGTCGCGGCGAGGGCGCGCGCTCGAGCGGTTCCCGCGGCGGTGCGGGCGAGGGGCGGGGAGGAGGAGGTTCGCAGGGTTCGGCGAAGGTGCGGGCGTTCCAGCTGTTCGAAGAGGGGCGCCCGGTCGCCGAGGTCGCCGCCACCCTGGAACGGGCTCTCTCGACCACCTGGGAGTACCTCGTCGAATTCTGTCAGTCCGAGCAGCTGCAGGAACCGGGGCCCTGGGTGAGTGATGCCGACTTTCTGCGGGTGCGCACGGCCGCCGAGCAGGTGGGCTTTGGCAAGCTGAGCCCAATCCACGCCGCGCTCGAAGGGCAACTCGACTTCAACACCATCAAGGTCGCGCTGATCTGCTGGAAGAATGCCGGGCTGGGCCAGGATCTGGCGAATACTGCGGGCGGCAACGACGCCGCAGCCAGTCACGCGATCAGTAACAACGCGGCACTGGAGGCCGCGACGCCAGACGAGTGACGCCACGCCGTCACTCGGGGTGATAGGCCTCACCTGTTGCGCGAGGCAGGCTGTGATCCGCCGCACTGAGCGTGAGGACCGAAGCCTTGAGACTGAGTCGACTTTCGGCGGACCGGGTTGTTGTGCACGGGCGGGGG
>CAIUHT010000381.1 GCA_903898975.1 uncultured Planctomycetaceae bacterium | reverse complement strand
TCGGGGCCCTGGGGGCCGCATGACAGCCGGGATCAGGTTCCGAGGGATTGGCCTGCGGAGTGGAAGCGGGTTGCGCACAGGTCGTGAACTGACAGCGGGAGCGGGGCGATGTTTGGTGAGCGGTACTTCTCGAACCGGTGGTTTGCGGGGTTGTTTTGGGGACACCGTCCGCGGAGTGAGCCGGGGGAGGCGGGAGTGCCCCGGGTGCTGCAGGCCGCAGCGCGCGAGTCTGCCTGGCGAGCGCAGGGACGGGGGGCAAGCTGGCAGGCGCCCGTACGGGGCACAATCTGGCGGGCAGAGGAGGAGGGACGATGACGGGGCTGGCAGGGTCGGGAGGAGTGAGGCCGGGATCCTTGGGTGCGGGAAGCCCGGGAGTGGGGGCCACGCGGCGGTTGGTCAAGCATCCCCGCGAGTCGCTGCTGCTGGCGGTTGATTTCCGCGCGCTGCTGGGGGACGGGGAGTTGATCAGTGGCCCCCTCGAGGTGCTGGCTGAGCCCGCGGGGCTCGAACTGGGGACACCCACCATTCTCCCCGCAGGAGTCGCCGACCCACTGGGGGGGACTCTCCCCGCGGGCTGTGGCGTGCAGTTTCGCGTCGCGGGGGGAGTCGCGCCAGCCGAGCATCGGCTGACATGCGTCGTCGGGACCACGCGGGGCAACACCCGCGTGACCGTCTGCCGCCTGCTGCTGCGGGCGGAGTAGGGGGAGTGTGGAGTGTGGAGTGTGGAGTGGGGAGTGGGTGGGGGTTGGTTTCCTTGAGGAAGGAGCGTGGGTGATGGGGCGGAGCAAGCGGGAGACACAGGTGGCGGGGGCGGTGCGGGATCGAGTCCGCGAGTTACGCCGGGTGCGGGCGGGCGAGCTGCTGCCCCATCCCGAGAACTGGCGAACTCATCCGACCAATCAGCGGGTGGCCTGCGCGGGACTGCTGCGCGAACTGGGATATGCCGATGCGTTGCTGGCGATCGAACTCAGCGACGGGCGGCTGCAGTTGATTGACGGTCACCTGCGGGCCGAGACCACCCCTGATGCCGTGGTCCCCGTGTTGATTCTCGATCTCGACGAAGACGAAGCCCGCCGGCTGCTGCTCACACTCGACCCGTTGGCGAGTCTTGCCGAGGCGAATACGGCAGCCCGGGACCAGCTGCTCAGCTCGGTCGGCTTCCAGAGTGCGGCGGTGCTCGAGGAAATGACCCAGGCCTGGCTGCGGGACCGGCCCCGGCTCGAGCCTCCGGCAGCGCTCCAGGAGCTGTTGAACCAGCGCGGGCCTGCGTTCGGAGGGAGGGACGGCGTGGCGCCAGAAGATCACCCCGAGTCGGCCGCGCCGCCCGCAGCGGGACAGCGGCGGGGTAAGGCGGCCAGTCGCCGCGGAGAGCCCGGGCAGGCCGGGCCGCTGGAGCTGACCCCTCGCCACTGCGTGCTGATCGACTGCGCGGATGAAGCCCAGCAGTTGCAGTTGCTGGAACGCCTGACGGGGGAGGGGCTCAAATGCCGCGCGTTGATTGCGTGAGACGGGTGACGGTGCAGCGGTCGCCGCGGGTGATGCAGCTGGAGGGCCTGTTCGACCTCCCCCCCGCCCTCGAAAGCGAGCGGCGGTGGCAGGTGGAACTGCCCCTCGAGTCGCGGGACTGGCAGTTGGGGCTGATTGTCGGCCCCTCGGGGTGCGGGAAGTCGACGCTGGCGCGGGAGTTGTTCGGGAAGGCGGTGGTGGCTGGGTACGACTGGCCCGCCAACCGCGCCCTGGTCGATGCGTTCCCCGCGACCCTGGGGATTCGCGAGATCACGGGGCTGCTGTCGAGCGTGGGGTTTTCGTCTCCCCCGGCGTGGCTGCGTCCCTTCGCCTGCCTGTCGACGGGAGAGCAGTTCCGCGCGACGCTGGCGCGGGCCCTGGCCGAGCAGCCCGCACTGGCGGTGATCGATGAATTCACCTCGGTGGTCGATCGCACGGTGGCGCGGGTCGGGAGCGCGGCGATCGCCCGGACGGTCCGGGGGAGCGGGCGGCGACTGGTGGCGGTCGGCTGTCATTACGACGTGCTCGACTGGCTGCAGCCCGACTGGGTCTTCGACCCCTCCACTGGCGAGTTCCACTGGAGGTGTCTTCAACCCCGCCCGGGAATCGTGCTGGACATTGCGCGGGGGAGCCCCGCCGACTGGCCGCTGTTCCGTCCGCATCATTACCTGAGCGGGCGGCTGCACCGGGGAGCCCACTGCTTCGTCGGGCGGGTCGAGGGGCGGCCCGCCGTCTTCACCGCCGTGCTCAGCCAGCCCGGCCCGGGAGGTGGCCTGTGGCGCGAGCATCGCACCGTCTGTCTGCCCGACTTCCAGGGGGTTGGCCTGGGGCACCGCCTCTCTGAGTTTGTCGCGGCGATCTTCCGCGCCACGGGCAAGCGGTACACCAGTGTCACTTCGCATCCCGGGATGGTGGCGCATCGATTGCGGAGCCCGCTCTGGCAGCTCATTCGCGCCCCCTCGCTCGGGCATCGCACCACCGGGCCCCATGCGGCGTTCAACCGGACGGCGGCCCTGGGCCGGCTGACCGCCGGGTTCTTGTATGTCGGTCCACCCGACCGGGCCGCGGCCCGGTTGTTCGACCTGTCCGTTCCCTCGGTCCCCCGTGGAGCATCCCCACCGTGAGCGAATCGCACGCGACACCTCAGCCAAATCAACCAGTCGGTGACCCGCCCGTTGAAGGCCACACTGCCGACACTCCCCCCGGTCCCGGCGAACCTCTCCCAACGCCTGCCAGCCTGTCCACCGAGCCGGGCGCGAAGCCCGCAGGGTTGGGGCCCAAACCATTGGAGCCCGAACCATTGGAGCCCGAACCATTGGAGCCCGAACCGTCGGGAGCCGAGCCGCTGGCAACCGAGCCGCTGGCAACCGAGCCGCTGGCAACCGAGCCGCTGGCAACCGAGCCGTTGAGAGACGATTCGGCGAGTGTCACGGTGGCAGGCGATGCTGCGCGAAGGACCTCTCCGGGGGATGTTGCCGATCCATCCCCCGCGGCTCAAGCCGGCAGGCACCGGGGCACCCGGGCCCCGCGCGACCCGACCGAACTGGCGGGACAGAGACCGCACGGGGCCAGGGCAGTGGCAGCCAAACCCGTGGCAGCCAGACCGGTGACGAACAGATGGGTGGGGAGGGGGCGGCCGAAACAGGACGACCTCCGCGAGGCACTCGACGCCACGGGGGGAATGCCGCTGCTGGCGAGCAGGCGACTGGGTGTCCCCCGGGGGTGGATGATGCGCAAGCTCGAACGCCAGCCGGGCCTGCTGCTGTACTGCCAGCGGTGTCGGCAGGAACTGTTCGAGTGGATGGCGATGTCGCTGCGGGCGGCGGTGGCCGCGGGCAAGTCGTGGGCGGTGCTGCACCTGGCCCGCAGTGAACCGGGGCGGCTGGTGCTGTCGGACGCGGTGCTGGAGCCCGGGCACGCGGAGGATGGGCGGCTGGTCCCCTGGGTTGTGCAGGAGCTGTTGGTTCATGAAGACTTTCTCGACTACTGCCGCTCAAATGGCCGCCCTGGCGACCCCGGCACTCTTCGCCCAGACCGTCTCGAGGGGGAAGTGGCGACCGGCGCCGCACCTGCTTGAGATCGACCGGCAGGTCTGTCGGACCATCGCCCGCGCCGATCCGCCGATCCTGGTCATCGAAGCGCCCCCCCGGCATGGCAAGTCGGAGCTGATCAGCAAGTATCTCCCCGCGTGGTACCTGGGGGTCTTTCCCGATCGACAGGTGATGCTGGCAGGTTACGAGACCAACTTCGCCCGCTCGTTCGGCCGGCGGGCCCGCGAGCTGCTGCTCGAATGGGGCCCCCGGCTGTTTGGGGTGCGGGTGCGGTCGAATGCCCGCGCGGCGGGGGACTGGCGGCTGGAAGGGCACGAGGGGGGCATGCTGACCGCCGGGGTCGGCGGCCCCATGACCGGACGGGGGGCCCATCTGCTGATCATCGATGACCCGCTGAAGAACGCCGAACAGTCGCACAGCGCGGTCATTCGCGACAAGCATTGGGACTGGTGGCAGTCGACCGCCAGCACCCGGGTGGAGCCCGGGGGGTGCGTGATTGTCATCGCCACCCGCTGGCACATCGACGATCTGTCGGGCCGGTTGCTGGCGCAGGGGGAGGATCCCGAGGGGCAGCCGGTCCGCAGGCTGCGGCTCCCCGCCTTCGCCGAGGAACACGACCCCCTGGGCCGACGCCCCAACGAGGTGCTGTGGCCCGAGCGCTGGCCCGCCGAGCGGCTGGAGCGCCAGCACCGGCTGCTGTCCGAAGAATGGTGGCAGGCGCTGTACCAGCAAGAGCCGCTCGCCCAGTCGCGGGGGCAGTGGCCCGCCGACTATTTCGGCGACTGGCTCTGGGCCGACGACTGGCCCGAGCGGTTCGACGATTCCGTCGTGGGCTGCGATCCGGCGACCGGATCGGTGCACGGCGACTTCTCGGCGGCGGTCTTCGTGGGGCGTGTCGGGGGAACGTACTACATCGACGCCCTGCTGGAGCGGACCCCTCCGGAACTGTTTGTGGGGCAGGCCCTCGCGCTGGCCGATCGCCACCGAGCCGCCCGGCTGGTGCTGGAATCGAACCTCTACGGGAACCTGCTGATGCGGGATCTCGAACTGCTGTGCCGGGGGCCGTACCGGGGCCTGACGGTCGATGTCTCGCTGAACGTGGCTCCCAAGGGGATTCGCATCTCGCGGCTGGGGCGGTTTCTGCGCGATCGGCGGTTTCGGCTACGACGGGGGACGGCGTGCCAGCAGTTGCTGTCGCAATTGCGGGAGTTTCCCCACGGTCGACACGACGACGGGCCCGATGCGCTGGAATTCGCCCTGCGGTTCATGCCCGATCCCAGCGAGTGGATCCGCGATGGGCTCCCCGTCGACCCCTGAGGAACCACCCCACCCCCAGCGGGCTCGCCCAGGGCCCCCGCAACTCCTGAAGGCGCGGCGGGGCCGACGGAGTTTTCGCCGAAAAACAGCGGAATTCCCGCGATTTCCAACCGGTGCCCCCCCCCCAGGCTCTGCCCCGGCCCCTGCGGAAAATGGATTAGTGTACAATTGACACATGGCAGGCAATCTCTGTAGACTCGCTTCTCGTGGACACAGGATGGGATGTCGCGGGTGCCAGGGGGGGCGATTTGGGTCGGGCGGGACGCGTCGGGGTTGGCGTGGCACGCGGCTGGGACAGGCGAGTGGGACAAGGGGAATGCCATGTGGGAACTGATCGGCGATGAGTGTGGCGTGGGGGAGTGCGACGGACGGGTGGGGTCTCTGGAGACGCTGTCGCTCTCCCCCCGGGGAGAGCGAGCTGGCGAGCGAGATCTGATTTGGCTGCCAGGCTCGCAGGGGGGAACCGCGCCGCATGAGCCGACGCTTGGGAACCGCCGGCTGGAGCCCGACCTTCGTCATGAGTTCGTCGAGCCTCTGGCCCCGGTTTCCAGCGGGGCCCGGCTGGAAACCGGGGACGAACCCACGGGGCGGTCCTGGAGCCCAGCAGCCCGGTCCTCGTCGGCCTGCCCGGACGCCCAGGAGAGCGACGCGCGAACGGTGGTCGTTCCGTCCCTTCCTCGGGAGGTGGCGAACAACGTCGGTTCGCCATCCGGGCAGCCTCGCCTGACACCCGAGGCGATTTCGCACGCCACCCCGTTGAGCGCTGCGCTGTCAACTCACCAGTCGACGCCCCCCGCACTGGCGAGTGACCCATTCGCGGGTGACCCATCGGACAATGATGGGGCGCCGGGCGACGAACTTCAGAGTCGACCGGGGTCAGCGCCAGTGTGCGTTGCGGGGCCGGGGGGCGTCGTCGGCG
>CAIUHT010000380.1 GCA_903898975.1 uncultured Planctomycetaceae bacterium | reverse complement strand
TACAGTGGAGAGAAAGACCCACAGCGGCAGGCGGCGGTCAACATCGAGCAGGCGCTTCACGACTTTCCCGAGCCTCTCCGCTTCACTCACCTGGTCGCGCCCGGCCTTGCCCACGAGCTCCCGCGCGAATGGCAGGTGAAAACCGAAGCCGAGTACCGCAAATTCGCCGAGCCAGGTCGCACCCCCGCCGAGCGTCTCCGCTTTGTTCCTTACACCCCTCGCTATGGTGAATGCGACTGGGTGAAAGTCGACGCTCTCCGACAGACCCACCATCGAGCGCTTGTCGAGGGGACACGCCGGGGTAATCGCTTTGAAGTCACCACGCAGAACATCCGCCGACTCGCACTGCAGCCATCCAATCGCTCCGATCCCTTGCACGTCACCCTTGATGGTCAGACTCTCGCAGTCGATGGGTTCGATCGGCAATCGAATGCCTCGCTCTGGTTCGAATGGGAGCACGACCGCTGGAGCGGACCACTCCCCGCCGTCGATCTCGAAGCCCGTTTGGCCAAACATCCCGACAAGCGGGCCGGGCTGCAGGGGCCCATCGACGATGCATTCCGGTCAGCGTTCCATGTCGTCTTGCCTCGGCAAGCCGGTTGGTTCGCCAGCCTAGATCGGTTCCTGCAGGCGCGAGCCGGTCATGAACGCGGGCTTTGGGATCGCTTCTTCCGCGGGACGTGGCCAGAAGTTTCGGTCGACGCGGCTGGTCAGCCGGCGTCGAAATCGGGGCATTGGGTACTGTTTGGCGACCCCCAAAGCAATCCGCTGATTGCCGACCTGCTTCCCGATTTGCCGATCACCTGGAATGAGCGCGACCTGGTTGTCGCCGGGACTCGCTTCGACGCGGCCACCCACATCCCCGTCCTCGTCTATCCCCACCCTCGCAACCCCGGCCACTATGTCGTCTTGAACAGTGGGCACACCTTTGGCGAGAGCGACCTGCGGGGCACCAATGCGCTGCTGTTCCCTCGCCTGGGAGACTGGGCTGTCCTCAGGCCCACTCCCACTGCGGACAATCCCCACGCTTACGAGGTCGTGGCCGCTGGTCTGTTTGACGAAAACTGGAAGTTCCCGTCGCAGTGAGTGTCGGCCGCCTCCGCGAATGTTTTCGCTATGCGAGTAATGCTTCGCTTAACCGCTGATGACGAAGAACTTTTTGAGAGGTTCCAAGATGGTCCACGTGGAAGGCGTCCCCTTGGCAAACGAGGCCAGATCTCCCTGTTGCAGTTCCACCTCATTATCGCCGCTCAGCCGGATCCGGACTCGCCCCTCCAGCACATGCAGTGTTTCATCGGCGGGAAAGGTGTAATCGAACATCCCCGGCGGATGCTTCCAGAGTCCTGTCAGCAGCAGTCCATTTCCTGAACCCCCATTCCGCAACCAATGCACCTCGCCGAACGGACGCCCCTCGACCAGGAACGGTTCGTAGGCTGTTGTCCCGATCTGTGTGTGCCAGTGGAGAGGCTGTGTCATCAGAGGGTTCCTTTTTCTGTGCAGATGTGGGTGCGAAGCGCACAGATGGCTGGGTTCACCGTGCCATCGTTTCGCAGTGTAACGGCTGCGAATGTTGGCTCCTAACAGACAGCCCAACCTGTCACGAATTCCCACAAGGGCCCGTGATTGGCCGTGCCATGCGATTGGGGTCCGCCGTCACCTGTTTCGAAATTCCTGCGATCGGATTGCCGCGCTCCGCAGATAAAACATTTGTTTGAGTGGTGTGATAGAATCCGCTGGTCGAAGCCAGAACCAGGTCCGCTGGATTTGGCCTGTCAATTGTCAGCGCCGCGCGAGAGTTGGTCTTAACTGGCTCGGCGACTGTGGCTAAGACTTTCCTGGTCTTGATTCATCACCGTTCCAAAAACGACCATTCACCGGTCGATCTTGATCGCGGTGGCGAGTACGCAATCCCCCAGGCTGGGCTCCTTGTCCGAGACATCACCCATGTGGAAGCTTTCGAACGGGTTTGTTGCTTTGATGGTCTGTCTGTGCGGGCTGCCGATCGCCGCCAGTCACGCCCAGGAATTCCAGCCGGAACCTGGCTTTACCCTCCTGTTCGATGGACAGACACTCAAGGGTTGGGAGGGGGATACCAAGATTTTCCGCGTCGAGCAGGGAGAAATCGTTGCGGGCTCCCTCGAGAAGCGGATTCCCCGGAATGAATTCCTCTGTACTCGAGCGGAGTACGGAGATTTCGAGCTTCGCTTCCAGGCGAAACTGCTGGGCGAGGGGAAGAATGCCGGGGTCCAGTTTCGCAGCCGCCGGGTGCCCAACGACCATGAAGTCAGTGGCTATCAATGCGACATCGGGACGATGGGCGATCGACTCATCTGGGGGTCACTGTACGACGAGTCCCGGCGGAATCGGTTCCTCGTGCAGGGCCCCGCCGAGGCGGTGAAGCGGGCTGTTGTCGAGAACGACTGGAACAACCTGGTCATCCGCTGCACAGGAGCCAGGGTCCAGTTGTGGGTCAATGATGTCGCCACGGTGGACTACACCGAGCCCGATCCCCAGATCGCCCGTGCTGGAATCATTGGGCTGCAGATTCACGGGGGCGCTCCATCGGAAGCCCGCTATCGCCGCCTGCGGATCAAGGCTCTCAAGGCCGAGTGACTGCGACAGCGTCAGTCGCCACTCGGTCGAACTGCTTGCGATCGAAAACCGCCAGTTCGAATCGGCACACTGTCAAAAACTCGACAGACCTACAGGTGAAACTCTCCCTCTGATTGATCCTCAAGATCGCCGCTGGAGCGATCCGGTTGGATTGCACGGTCAGCGGCCACCATCTTGCTGTTCTGCTGGCACTCCTGGGCTTGTCTCATTGACCCGGCAACTGCCGGGCGCTGCTTCATCCTCACCCTGATCACGCCGCCCCCATGAAACTGAATCGCTGTTTGAGCGTCGCGGGATTGCTGCTGGGACTGCTGGGCACGCTGCTGCTGGCTGGTCGGGCCGCCGCCCAGGGTGCCGTGGAGCGGAGATTCGAGCAGCTTGACCGAAACAAGGACGGCAAAGTCACGCCGGACGAATTGCCAGCCGCGGCATTGTTCAAGCGGCTTGATCTCGACGGGAATGGAGAGATCTCCAGGGTTGAGGCGCTTCAGGCCCTGCTTCGACGGAGCCTCGGCGCCGGGGCCAAGCCTGAGAATGAAGCGATGTCGAAAGATGGGGCTGTGGCACTGAACCCCGAGATCAGGCAGGGGCCCCAGCCGGTCCGTCCGGGCGATCACGGTGTCGGTCGGCTGGTCCCCGACCTCTCGCTGCGCGATCTGGCTGGTAAAACGTGGCAGCTTGGCGATCTGGCTCGCGATCACACGGTCGTCCTGGCAATGACGAGCACCAGTTGCCCCTTGAGTCGCAAGTACCTCCCAACACTGGTCGAGCTGACAAAGAATTCCGGCCAACGGGTCAACTGGGTGCTGGTCAATCCCGTGGCGAGCGATGATCCAGCGGAAATGCAGGCTGCGGCCATGCAGTTTTCCGACCGGATTGTCTATGTGCATGATCGCGAGGGGGAGCTGGCGGCCAGACTGGGGGCCCGAAGCACGACCGATGTGATTGTGCTCGATGCGGCGCGAACCATCGTCTACCACGGCGCGATTGATGACCAATATGGGCTTGGCTACTCGCGGGAGGCTCCCCGTTCGCATTACCTGGCGGACGCATTGGCGGCATTGGCCCAGGGAGGGCAGTCCAGTGTCGCCGCGACCGATGCGCCGGGCTGCACGCTGGACCTGCCCTCGAGAGCTCAGGCTGCAACGGATCTGACCTATCACAATCGCATCTCCCGGATCATCCAGCGGTACTGTGTCGAGTGTCATCGGGAGGGAGGTGTGGGGCCGTTCCCGCTCGACTCGTACAAACACCTGGTAGCGCATGCGGGGATGATCGAACAGGTGGTTGAGCGTCGGGTCATGCCCCCATGGTTTGCCGTCGACTCACCGTCGAACACCGACTCGCCCCCAAGGCATTCCCCCTGGGCGAATGACCGCTCTCTCGCACAGGCCGATCGGCAGGACCTGCTGAACTGGCTCATGGGCGGCAGGCCGGAGGGTGATCACCGCGACGCACCGCAGCCCATGCAGTTCGATGATGGCTGGTTGATTGGAAAGCCTGATGCGATCTATCAGTTCGCCTCACCGGTTCCCGTCAAGGCCACGGGAGTAATGCCCTACCAGAACGTCCTTGTTGAAACGAACCTTCCAGAGGACAAATGGGTCAGTGCCATCGAAGTGCAGCCTGGTGCTCGGGGGGTGGTTCACCATGTGCTGGTATTTGTCCAGGACGACG
>CAIUHT010000379.1 GCA_903898975.1 uncultured Planctomycetaceae bacterium | reverse complement strand
GCGGAGTACGCCCAGGGGACGGGGCGCGACCACAACGCCTACGGCTTCACCATGTGGCTGGCGGGCGGGGGGATTCGGGGCGGGGTCAGCGTGGGGCAGACCGACGAACTGGGGAGCGCGGCGGTCGAGAACCGGTTCCACGTCAAGAACCTGCACGCCACGGTGCTGACGCAGATGGGGCTCGACCCGAACGGACTGAGCTACCTGTTCAACGGGCTCGACCAGAAACTGGTCGGCGTCGAACCGGTCGAGCCGATCGAACAGATCCTGTAGCGACCCGGGCGGGCTGCTGTCTTCCCGTGGTTGATCGAATCAGGCGGAGAAACTCGCCACCAAATTCGCTGATCGCAGACCCCGGCGATTCAGTCGCCCGTCCCGCGAGGGGGGCGATGCGGCGGGGCAACCTCCTCAGTCGGCAGCGATTCCAGGCTTCCGAGGGTCATCGTCTCGGAAATCACGACCGTTTGTCCGCCTTGAGCGGCACCGGCCGGTGACAGCGAGGCGATTGACACGCCCCGGGTTTCATCGATCACCAGGGCGCGGTTCAGGTGGGTGATCCGAAAGACCTCGGCAATCGCCGGCTGCAGGGAACAGACCCGCACCTGCCCATATTTCTCGCGCATCCGGCGATTCACGACGACCAGCTGCGAGAGGGCCGCGCTCCCCATCGACTGGACCTTCCCCAGGTCGATGACCAGCTTCTGGCACTCCGGATTCTCGACCAGCTTGCCCAGCGCGTCGCCCACCAGCTTGATCGTCTGCATGTCGCTCAGCTTCGCGGTCTTCAATTCGAAGATCGTGATGTCGTTCTGCTGCAGGATTTCAAACGGGACAGGGGTGGCAGTCACAGCAACCTCGGCAGAAAAACCAACCGGCACATCCAACTCGGGTCTTCGTCGCCACCCAGACCGGGGTGACACCGGGGGCCGACCGCGAGTCGTTCGGAGAAAGCGCCCCCCTGGCTCGGGCCTCGCAGCCCGCACTTTTCCGCTCACTCGACCTCCGCGATTCTCGCACCAAATCGCGGTGGAGTCCAGCCTCGCCCGATCGACCCCGGGCGGCGGCGACGTTCAAAACCCGAGGCGACCCACTCCCCCTTGGCAATCGCCTCGACAAGCCCCGCAAAGTTTCTCTAGACTCGCGCCTGAAGATTTCGCACCGGTGGGACCAGACAGGATTCAACTTCCATGGCCGATGAGGTCAAGCTGCACAAGAACGAGTCGATCAAGGCCGCCAGTCGGCAGCTCCGCGGCACACTCGCCGAGGAACTGCACTCCGACGCCCAGGGCTTTGGGGCCGACAGTGAACAGCTCATCAAGTTCCACGGGTTCTATCAGCAGGAAGACCGCGACCAGCGGCACCAGAAAAACCCCGACGGAACCCCGGTCGCCCGCCAGACCTCGTTCATGGTGCGGTCCCGGATTCCCGGGGGGCGGCTGACCGCCGCGCAGTTCCTGGCCGAACTCGAACTCGGCGACAAGTTCGGCAACGGGACGCTGCGGGTCACGACCCGCCAGGCGCTGCAGTTGCACGGGGTGCTGAAGTCGTCGCTCCGCGACACGATCCACCAGATCAACCAGATCAAGCTCTCGACCCTCGCCGCTTGTGGCGACGTGAACCGCAACGTGATGTGCTGCCCGGCCCCGTACAAGCACAACGGGGTGTTCGACGAGCTGCAGCGGTTCGCCGAGGAACTGGCCGACCACTTCCGCCCCAAGACCACCGCCTACTGGGAACTGTGGGTTCGGGACGAAGAGGGGGAACATCAGCCCGTCGCGAGTTGCGAGCCGGTCGATGAGCCGATCTACGGTGCGACGTACCTGCCCCGCAAATTCAAAATGGCGGTCGCCCTTCCCGACGACAACTGCGTCGACGTGCTGGCGAACGACATGGGCTACCTGGCGATTGTCGAGCAGGGCCGGATTGTGGGGTACAACGTCGTGGTGGGCGGGGGGATGGGCATGTCGCCCAGCGTCAAGAAAACCTTCCCCGCCCTCGCCAAGCCCCTGGCCTTCGTCACTCCCGACCAGGCGATCGCCGTCGGGGAAGCCGTGGTCAAGGTGCAGCGCGACAACGGGAACCGCACCGACCGCAAGCAGGCCCGCCTCAAGTACGTCATCGCCCAGTGGGGCATCGAGAAGTTCGCCCGCGAAGTCGAAAAGTACTACGGCCAGCCACTCACTCCTCCCCGCCCGCTGGAAATCACCGGGGTCGATGACCACATTGGCTGGCACGAACAGGGGGACGGTCGGCTGTTCCTGGGCATCAACATCGAGAACGGCCGCATCAAGGACGAAGGGAAGCTCCGCATCAAGACCGGGCTGCGCACCATTGTCCAGAAGTTCCAGATGCCCATTCGGCTCACCGCCCTGCAGGCGGTGCTGCTGTGCGATGTCGAGCCGCGCGATCGGCCCGAGATCGACCGCCTCTTGAAAGAGCACGGCATCCTGGCTGCCGAGGAACTGACGCTGCTGCGGCGGTACTCCGCCGCCTGCCCCGCCTGGCCCACCTGCGGACTGGCGATCACCGAGTCGGAGCGGGCGCTGCCCGGCGTTCTCGACGCCCTCGAGGTCGAACTGTCGCGCCTGGGCCTGGTGGGTGAGCGGATCTCGGTGCACATGACCGGGTGCCCCAACGGGTGTGCCCGCCCCTACACCCCCGACATCGGCTTCGTGGGGCGCGGCGCGGGGGAAAAATACACCGTCTACCTGGGCGGGAACGCCCTGGGGACCCGCCTGGCGTTCGTCTACCGCGACTACGTGCCCAAGGCCGAGATTGTGCCGGTGCTGTCGCCCGTGCTGACCCGGTTCCGCGACGAACGTCGGCCGGGCGAAGCCTTGGGCGATTACTGCGCCCGGGTTGGCGCAGCCAGCCTCGGAGCCACCGGCGCCGGCCCCGACGCCACCTGAGCGCCGCGCCCCACCGCGGCCCTGCCGAACGCCAGCCGCGGCGAACTCCACGCACGGCAAGTTCCCGTCGCCTCCAACGCCGTGCGGGCCAGCGTCGTGCGGACCCGTTGCGTGCCGCGCAGTTCCGGCGCTCCGCACCGCTCGGTCAGCCGCTCCTGCCGTCGGTGGGGCATTGAGACTGCGCCG
>CAIUHT010000378.1 GCA_903898975.1 uncultured Planctomycetaceae bacterium | reverse complement strand
TTCACCAGCAGTTCCCAGAAACTGGGAGCCTTGGCTTCATTGGTTGGGGCTGGCGACTCGCGTCGCGGCTTGACCACGGTCGGTTCGGGGGCAGTCACCGCCGCCGCATCACCCGCCACCGCCAGTTTCTTCTTGGGCAGCAGCAGTTTCTCGGCGATCCCCCACAGGCTGGAGACAATAAAGTACAGGCAGAGTCCTGCGGGAACCTTGTAGAACATGACCAGCATGAAAATCATCATCACGTTCATGGTCTTCATCTGCATCGCCTGTTCCTCGTTCATGGGAGGGGGCGAGAAGAGCTTGTTCTGCAACATGAACAGCCCCCACACAATCACCGGCAGCAGGTTGAACTGCGATCCCAGGACTGGAAGCGTGAATGGCAACGGTGCAAGGTTGTCGGGCGACGACAGGTCGTCGAAATAGAGAAACGGTTCCAGCCGCAGATCAATGGCATGGCTCAGGCAGCCATACAGCCCCAGGAAAATCGGCATCTGCAACAGGGCGGGAAGGCACCCGAGCTGGAACGGTTTGACGTTGTGCTGCCGGTACAGCTGATGCGTTTCGCGCATCTGCTGGGTGGGGTCGTCTTTGTACTTCTCCTTGATGGCCGCCATCTTGGGGGCCAGTTCCTGCATGCGGGCGGCATTGCGGGCCTGCTGGATCGAGATCGGGAGCAGTGCCGCACGAACCATCAGCACCAGTCCGATAATTGCCAGACCCCAACTGCCCGTAAGGCCCTGCAGGGTGACAAGCAGTTTCATCAGCCGCCGGCTGGTGAAGCTGATGAGTCGCCGACCCATGCCCAGGAAGCTGCCAAAGTCAATGATCTGGTCAGCGAGAGGAGGCAGGACACTGTCGCTCTTGGGCCCGGCGAAGAGGGTGAAGTCGTGGCGCACTTTGTCTTGGCCATCGCCCCCCGCGGCGGCCGCCAGCGCCAGCGGCACGGAGGTCAATTCGAGACCGATTTCACTGAGCTTATCGTCGGGGGCGTAGCGTTCGACCAGCTGCTGCTTGATAGAGTCGAAGGGGGGCTTCGACTCGGGATCCCCCTGGGGACAGAGCAGGGCTGAGAAATAATCGGAATCGAGACCGACGTACTGCACGGGCCGCTGCCACTCTTCCGTTTTGCCGTTGGCAATGTCGGTGGCCGTCTTGAGCTGATGATTGACGGAGGTGGCGGAGGTGAGGAATCCCGCCACCACATCGCGGGTCTTCACCGAGCCGCGCCGCTCGGTCACAATCCGTTCGAGAGCGAGACCGGTCGGTCCTTCGAGGACGTAGCGAACAGTCCGCTCCTCGTCTGCCAGGTTCTGCACCTCGATCGAGAACTTGAGAGCGTACGCGTCGGCCTCGGGGCGTTCGGCAGTCGGCTCAATGGGCCGGACTTCGTAAATCTTGCGGACCCGCAGTCCCGCCTGCTCAAGCTCGAAGACCGCCCGCGTGTGGGGAGCCTGCTCAGGCAGCAGTTCGACCATCCGCCAATGCAGCCGGCGCCATTGCCGACCCACGCCCGGGATATCCAGCTCGAGACTCTGGGGCTGCACCCCGCCATCGCCGACCACGGTGAGCGGAACCCGGGGCTTGGTGATCGTGGTGTAGCGTGGGTCGGAGAGCTGAATTGACTTCAGCGAACCACCGCGCGAGTCAAGCGTCACCAGCTGACGATAGCCGGTCTTCGCGTCGAGTGACCCCAGTTCAATCAGTCGGGGGGCATGTTCGGGAAGCTTGGCAACGGCAGGAGCTGCGGCGGGATCGGCCCCGTCGGGAGCGTCAGCAGCGTCGTTCGGATTCCCGTCGCCGGCATCGGGCTTGACAGACACCTCGCCGCGGTCGGTCTCGGTTGGGGCCTCGGCCTGAGGCTGAACAGGAGCCGCATTGTTCGCCGCGGGAATGGGCCGCTTGGGAACAAACCGGGGAACAACGAACGTGTACCACAAGCCCGTGAAGAGCAGTGACAGCACGGTGGCCAACAACACCCGCCTCAAGTCCATGACACCATCCGCTTGCGAGAACCAACTGGGCCACCCGGCCTGTCAACGCCCTTCCAGGAGGCGGTCGCCCAGGTAATTGTCGAGTTCGGGAATGGCATGGATTTTTTGACGGGTCTTTTCGACATCGTAGGCCACCCGCTGGAAGACCACTCGTCCCTGCTCCAGCAGGACATACGAGGATCGCGGATCTCCGTTGCGGGGCTGGCCGACGGAGCCCACGTTCACCAGCAGTTTTTCGGGGCCCAGGTCGTACTTGAAGCCAATCTCTTCAGGTCGGAAGAACTTCAGCCCCTCGGT
Organism: uncultured Planctomycetaceae bacterium; assembly: GCA_903898975.1. GTDB lineage: Bacteria > Planctomycetota > Planctomycetia > Planctomycetales > Planctomycetaceae > UBA10511. The sequence continues at coordinate 1,103 of CAIUHT010000378.1, read as the reverse complement.
GAATACGCCCGGGACGTGAGTGTGCCCCTGGAAACAGTACTTGGGAACCAGCACGAAGATCCGCTCCATCTTCCGCTGGTTGTAGATGTCGTCGGGGAAGACGTACTCGTTGATGGGGTTGCGGGCCGATCCGTGCACGAACAGGTAGTCATCCTGGCGGACTGTCCGGGGGATTTCTCCCAGGAAATCCATCAGGTGCTCGTTTCCTCGGCGTTCCAGTTGAGCGCGGGTCCAGAAGATGGCCCGCTCGGCCCCGGCGTGGAATCCTTCGGGATCGAAGAGCGCCCCCTGGTCGTGGTTCCCCAGGATCACCAGTTGGCAATTCTTCTGAACCAGCTCGATGCACTCTTTCGGGTTGGGCCCGTAGCCCACGATGTCGCCCAGGCAGTAAATCTCGGTGACACCCCGCCCGTGGATGTCGGCCAACACCGACTCGAGGGCTTCGAGATTGCCATGAATGTCGCTGATGATCGCTTTCAAGTCGCCTGGCCTTCGCAACGGACAAAGGGAAACCCCGTGGGAGCCCCCACCCACGAGCGACCCTCGACTGCACCGGTCTTGGGAAGCCTATCTTAGAGGAGAATCCCTCCCGGAGTATAGCGTGCCGACTCCCCGACGGCTCTGGACGCACTCAAAACCGACGGGGCCGCTGACTGTTGACCGATCGTATCAATCGTTACCTTGGCGACCTGCCTGGCCCCCGGGCCCGAAGTCTCCGCAGGCCCTCCCATCTCTGCCCCGCACACGGAAGGAATCGGACGATGCCGTGCTGTCGCGCCGCCTGTCTCGGGCTCGGTCTGCTCCTGGCTCTCACGACGTCCGCACCGGCCGCCCCACCGGATTTGGCGTCGAAATCGACCCCGCCTGCCCAACCGCTTCTGTCTCCCGCGCCCTCCGTGCGAGTTCCTTCCGCCCCGGTTCGCCCCGAGACCACTGACCGACCCGCAGCTGGCTGCGACATTCAGCCCACCAGTCGGCCCGCCAGGAGTTCGCGCTCACCCCAGGCAGAGCTGCGGGTGGCTGCCGCCGAGCCGCAGCCGCTTGCACAAACCGCTGTAGGGCCCGATGCCGACGCCACAGCGCGTGCTGAGCCTGCGACGGCG
>CAIUHT010000377.1 GCA_903898975.1 uncultured Planctomycetaceae bacterium | reverse complement strand
GCGACCGCGGCCAGTTCACGCCACGGAATCGCCGCCTCGAACCGCCAGTGCGTCTTGTCGGACGAGACCGCCACGAACCACTTGGGGTTCCAGGTGGGGTCTTCGAGGCAGAGATCGCCGGTCTGTCCCTGGTGGTCAATCACCAGGCGATAGCCCGTGTGCAGATCGCGGTCGAGATCGAGCAGCAGTGAAACCTGGTCGGCCGCGTCGCTGGTGGCGTCGTGCCGACGGCGGGGCGGTGGTTCATCGGCCACCGGGCCCCCCGGTCGCTTGGGGAGACTTCCCGCCCAGTAGAGATACTCGTCGTCGTGGCACAGGAAGACGAGCGCGGGGCCGCCTGCCGGCAGGCGCGCCGCCTCGGCAGGAAACCGCAACCGCAGTTCGTCAGCCCGCTGCCAGCACTTGTCGGACAGCACGCCATCGAGCAGCGGCGGTTCCGAAGTTCCCGCGGCCCGCACCAGGGGAAACTCGGGCGGGGCCTGTCGCGTCGCCAGCCAACTCTCGGCTTGGCTCGGCAACGCCCACGGTCCGGTTCCCAGCGCGGTCGCCCCCCGGGCCAGCATGGCCTGGGCGCGATCGTCAAAGCCCTGTCGGCGGAAGGCGGCGGCCAGGGGGAGCAGCACGGCGGGCTCATCATGTACGGCGGGGGCCCGTCGCTCCAATTGCCTGGCCACCCGCACCGCCTGCCCCTGCCAGTACCGCAGTTGCCCTTCAAAATCCTGCTCGAGCGCCCCGCCCGCCAGGGTGACCCCGCCCGGTCGCCCCCCGCTCGCGGCACCTCCCGCAGCCCGACCGTCACCACCCGCCGGTGTGTTGGCGGCGGTTCTGTCGCCGGGCGTGCTCTCGGTTGGCCGGCCAGACGCGGGGTCCACTGCCGCGTCGAGGTCCTCGTCGAACAGGGTCGCCGAGGCCCGTCGACTTTGCCGCTGCCATTCGTCGAGTGCCGCGGTCAGGGCCTCGCGTGTCGCCTCGGGGTTCCCCACCAGTTGCCCCGAGCGGGTGCCGTCGCGCGCCAAACGCCGCCAGGCGAGTTCACTGCTCGACCACCATTGCACCAGTGTGCGCGACGCGTGCCAGCCGGCGGGTTCTTCGGGATACCGGCGGGCGAGTTCCACCAGTGTCAGCTCGGCGAGATCCCACTTCCCCGTTTCGCGGTACCGCTGGACCACGCCGCCCAGCACATCGGCGCCGACCGCGTCCGGCAGCCCCTCGACCAGTGCAGGCAGATTGGCCACGAGCCGGGCCGCCTGCGCGGGCTGTGCCACCGCCCGCTCCGAGACTGCTTCGAAGTTCCGCTGCCGGCGAACCTGGCGGGCCAGTGCCTCGGCATCGGCCCCGGCCTCGCGGGTATTGCGGCGGGCGGGTGACCCGGGGGGAATGTGCAGCCCGGCGAAGAACCCGGCCCGGGGAGGGTTGGGGTCGAGCCCGGCGCGGGAGTGAATGATCTGCCAGGCCACCCGGGCTGGCGCGGGCGCTGGCTCGGAGCGCAGCGAGCCCTCGGCCAGGCGGGTCGCCGCGGTCGCCGAGAGTCCCCACAGGGGCAACGCCGCATGCCGATCGAGTTGCACCGCCCCGGTGCTGCCCGCTGGCAGTTCTTCGTAGACGCGGTCGACCGTCCAGGGTTCCAGTTGAGCCAGCTCTTGCTGGACCAGCCAGCGGGTCGGGTCCGCCGCCTGTTCCACCGCCACCAGCAGCCGTTCCCGCAGCAGCCTGGTCAGGGCGTCGCGTGGCCGCTCGAGCACCACCACGCTGGGACGCCAGGTTCGCAGCTGGCGCACCAGGTGCCCGGTCAGCACCTCTTCGAGTTTGTTTTCATTGCGGCGATTCCACTCGGCCCACAGCGCCTCGGGGTCGCGCTCCAGCCCGGGGACCGCCAGCGGAAACTGCCAGGCTGTTTCGCCCACCGCTCCACCTGCCCGAGGGACCGCCTCGGCGAACCGCAGTGGCCAGTCGGCGGCCGAGCGGGTCGCCTGGGGCAGATCTTCGCGGGCCAGCGCTTCGAGCACGGTGCGGAATCCCTGTTCGCCGGCGTAATCGACCGGCACCGCCAGGCGGGTGTCGCTCGCGCGGCCCAGCAGTTGCCACAGCGCGGCCCGCCGGCGTTCACCCCGCACAACCTCCCACCGCTCGCCCCCATCGCTGGTCTGCAGTATGACCCCCAGCGCCCCGACCGCGCATCCTCGTCCACTCTCATCCATCGCCAGCCCGGTCAGGGGCAACGCCTGACCGGTGGGCTGTGCCGTCCAGTTCTCGCCAAAGTCGGCGGAGTGCCAGATCACACTCCCGGGAGTCCCGGCGACCCACACCTTGGGACCGCGACTGGCGACCGCGCGAAAGTCAAACAGTGCGGCAACCCCGTCCGGGAGGTTCGCCTCGGGCGCCTGCCAGACCAGACCCCCATTCGTGGTCGCCAGCAGCAGTCCCCCATCCCCTGCCAGCCAGCCCCCGCGTCCGTCGGCGAGCGACAGGTCGTAGACTCCCCGCAGACCCAGGGGGGGGTTCCGCCCCGGCTCAAGTGTTCCCTCGCGAAACCGGGTGGTCTCACCTCGCAGGCCAGCGAGCGCGCCGGTTTCGAGATTGGGGAAATCGGCGGCCAGCCACTCGGTGGGGTTGTCGCTGGGGAGGGGCTCCCAGGTGTGCCCACCATCGGTGGTGCGGAACAGCCCTCCCAGTCCCGACTGCGGTGCCGCCCCTGCCGCCAGGCCCAGCAACGGTGTGAAGAACCGGACCCGTCTCAGCCGGGGGAGCGCGTGGCTCGCGCCGGTCTCAGGGCGGGGCTTGGTCCGGCCGGAATCCAGCCGTGTGGTTTCGCTCTCGGCGGCGGCGTCAGCGAGCGCTTCGGGTGAGGTGGCGGCGGGTTGCAGCACCTCCCAGGTTGCCCCGGCATCGCGGGTGTGCAGCACCACGCCGCGGGGGCGCAGGGTATACGGTTCTGTCTCGCCCCCGACCGCCCAGCCTTCCCGCCGCGAGAGGAAGAAGACGTCGTACAGGGGAGCCGCGACACCACTCCGCTGAAGTCGCCAGGTGCGGCCGCCATCGGTCGATGCCCAGATGGCTCCGTGGTCGCCCACGGCGAAGGCCCCCGTGTCGCCCGCCAGGCAGACTGCGTGCAGGGAGGCATCGTCCTGCCAGGCCGCCGGGGGGCTGGGTGAAGAAGATTGCGCCCAGCCACGCGATTCCGGGACACCCATCCACCAGCACGCGAGCACGACCAGCCACTGGGCCAATCGCGGCCCCGTGGGCGTTGCCTCGGGGTGGTGTCGCGCGATGCGGACGCACCGTCGCCCGGAGTGAGCCCGGGGGCTGAAGTTCAGGGGGGAACAGCCAGCGGGGAGGGCCATGGGCAGCATCGACGGCGGTGAGCGAACAGGCGACAGGCAGCAGATCGGCAGAGCGACGCCCAGTGACAGGAGCCGGCTCGTCCACGGGGGAGAGTCCCGCGTCCGCACAGCCAGTCCCACGTCCGTCCCACCTCCCGACATCAGCAATCAGCCGGTCGCGCTCTGTCGCCGCGCCCCGTCGCGACCTGCCACTGGGGTGGCGGGGGGTGACGAGCTGCGGCGATGTGACGGGACGTGAGGTGAAGGCCACGTCGGTCGGTGGATTGGGGCGGGACTGTACCACACCCCCCGCCTGGCGGTTCAGGCCAGTTTCGCCCGGGATTTCGAGGGTGAAATGCGTGGTCTTTGGGCAAAAAAAACGGCCCGCGTGACGCTCCCCGGGGGGGAGGTGACGCGGGCCGGGAGGAGGGCGGGCAGGGCGACGGGGTTATTCGTCGGTCACACACCCCTCGGAGGCCGACTTGACCGCCTTGATGTACTTGTAGAGGGTGCCGCGGGTCGCCTTGTAGGGCGGGTCGACGTACGCGGCCTTGCGGCGGGCGAGTTCGGCTTCGGGGACATCCATGTCAATGCGGCCCACCTCGGCGTCGATGGTGATGCGGTCGCCATCCCGCACCAGGGCCAGCGGCCCGCCCCCCTGCGCCTCGGGGGTGACGTGCCCAATGATGAACCCGTGCGACCCGCCCGAGAACCGGCCGTCGGTCATCAGGGCCACGTCGCTGCCCAGCCCGGCTCCCATGATCGCCGAAGTGGGGGTGAGCATCTCGGGCATTCCCGGGCCCCCCTTGGGTCCCTCGTAGCGGATGATGATGACATC
>CAIUHT010000376.1 GCA_903898975.1 uncultured Planctomycetaceae bacterium | reverse complement strand
TGCACTTTCATGTGCCAGTCGATGCCCCCGACCTGGGCCCCCTCGGAACGACCCGTCCACAGTTGCGCGAGGCACTGCGAGCGGTGCGCGGTTTTGACTACGCCCCGCACCTCGAAGTCGAGACCTACACCTGGAGTGTCTGGCAGGGGCAACCGGGGGGCGACCCGACCACCCGGCTGATTGACGGGTTATCGCGGGAACTTTTCGCGACCTGGGCGCTGTTGGATGAAGTGACCACGACTGGTGAGTAAACCTCTCGCGAGCGATCGGTCGTGTTGGGGCCAAATCCCGGCATCCCGGACCGCGGTTTCGCGAGGTCCAACTCAGTCCGGTGGCCCCCCCCTCTTTCCGTCGGACCGTCGCGCGCCGGTCCCTTCCGCCCCACTCGCCGCGAGCACGGGCCGGGCGCAGAGGTGCTGTGCCGGCCTCGGTACCCCAGGCGTGCCCTGCAGGCGAGTGATCCAGGTTCGCGATCCGGCCGCGAGCCAGACCGACAGATTCTGCCCGTCAGGCTCCTCGGCGGGGGCAGGCAAACTGGTCGCTGCCGAGCGGGAATTCAGCCCTCCCAGGAAAAACCGAGATTTATTCATTGACAGTTCGGAACTTTCCGATATATTTATCTGTGGAGTGAATGACATGACCAACACAGTGCTCAAGCTGACTGAACTGACCGCGTTGGGCCAAGCGGCCGAGTGCCTGCGGGTTCTGGCCCATGCTCATCGTCTGCGCATGGTGCAGATGCTGCTGCAGGGGCGATTTACCGTGGGCGAGTTGGCCGATGCGTGCGATTTGCCCACTCCCATGGCCTCCGAGCACTTGCGCCTGATGCAACGCTGCGGCTTTCTTTCAAGCCAGAAAGAGGGCCGACGCGTGTACTACCAGATCGCCGAACCGCACCTCCGCAACATCATGACGTGCATCGAGCAACGGTTCGGCGTTGCGGGCGACTGAGACCCTCCCCGACCCTTGGGGCTTCGCCGGAAACCTAGATCCACTTCCTCCTCTTCCAGCTTCCCAACACCCAAACAGTTCGGAAAATCGCTAAGCATCGATGTTCCGAATCCAGGGCCAACCTTCTTCCCCGGAGTCTCTCATGAGCGTCACCACCATCTCTCCCGAACAGCTGAACGCCCTCCGCCACGCTGGCCACCCCGTCGAACTGATCGACGTCCGCACCCCGATCGAGTTCCAGGAAGTCCACGTCGACTTCGCTCGCAACGTGCCCCTCGACCAACTTGATCCCGCCGCCTGGGCCCCCGCCAACGCCCACCGCGAACAGCCCCTGTACGTCATCTGCCGCTCGGGAAGTCGCGGACGCCAGGCCTGCGAAAAACTTCAGGCCGCCGGGTTCACCCAGGTCGTCAATGTCGAAGGGGGGACCCAGGCCTGGGCCGCCGCCGGTTTCGCTGTCGCCCGTGGCCGCAAGGTCATCTCTCTCGAGCGACAGGTCCGGATCGCCGCCGGTGCCCTCGTGCTGCTCGGCACCACCCTCGGCCTGACGGTCCACCCGGTCGGATTCGGCCTGGCCGCGTTCGTGGGTGCCGGGTTGATCTTCGCCGGTGTCACCGACACCTGCGGCATGGGGCTGATGCTGGCCCGCATGCCCTGGAATCGCGTCTGCTCGGGCGGGACGTGTGCCACACCCCCCAAGCAGACCGGGATCCAGCGGTCCGCCCCCGCTCACGTGGTTCCCTTTGCCCGCTCGGCCTGATTTCTGCCCCATCGCCCAAGGAGCGGACCAGGCCCATGACGGTTTGGCCCATGACGGTTTGGCCCGTGACGGATTGACCCGTGACGGATTGGCCCAGGGGGTGAATCACCGATTCCAACCAGTGGCCAGTCCTCAACACGGGGGGATTTGTGAAGACAGCCCCGCGTTCTTCTGTGCATGACCTCTTGAGAGGAGTGCTGAGTGATGTTGCTGAAGCAATACTACCTGGGATGCCTGGCCCACGCCTCGTACCTGGTGGGTGACGAGCGGACCAGGCAGGCGGTGGTGGTCGATCCCCAGCGGGATATCGATCAGTATCTCGCCGACGCCTCTGCCGGAGGCTATCGGATCACCCACGTGATCCTCACCCACTTCCACGCCGATTTCCTGGCGGGACACATCGAACTGCGGAACCGGACCGGGGCCCGCATTGTGATGGGGGCCCGGGCGACCGCCGAATTTGACTTCCAGGCGGTGCGCGATGGCGATCGCATCGAACTGGGGGATGTCCGCCTCGAGATGCTCGAAACTCCGGGACACACCCCGGAAGGTCTCTCGGTACTGGTCTTCGACCTCCTGCGGAGCGGCACCGCGCCGCAGGCGGTGCTGACCGGTGACACGCTGTTCATCGGCGATGTCGGCCGCCCCGATCTGCTCGCATCGATTGGAGTGACCGCCGAGCAACTGGCCGAGATGCTCTACCACTCGCTCGACAAGCTGCGTCGGCTGCCCGACGAGACCCTGGTCTATCCCGCCCACGGAGCGGGTTCGATGTGTGGCAAGAATCTCAGCCAGAGCACGGTCTCCACCGTGGGGGAGCAGAAAAAGTTCAACTACGCGCTGCAGCCGAGAACGCTCGACGCGTTCCGACTGCTCGTGACCGCCGACCAGCCCGAGGCG
>CAIUHT010000375.1 GCA_903898975.1 uncultured Planctomycetaceae bacterium | reverse complement strand
GTCGGGGGCAGACCAGCAGTCGACCAGGGACCGCCTGCCGGCGTCCCGATTTCACCAGTCCCAGGGGGAGCGTGCTGGCCCCCTGCAGGAATCGCAGGTCGTAGGCCCCCCGCCGCTGACATTGCAGCGCCAACTCGACCACCGTGGTCTCCCCCGGTTCGAGCCGGTCGATGAGCGCGGGGGAACCGGCGGGACGCAGTTCGGGGGGCAGACCGCGTTCCTGCACCTGCACGGCACAGGCGGCCCGCCAGCCACGGTTTTCGACCCGCACGCGATAGCGATACAGCCCCCCCGCCTCGGGCCACTCGCCCGTCAGCCGGGTCAGCCTCAGCCGTGGCCGCGACCACCACCCCACCACCAGCGAGACGGCGAGGAGTGCAATCGGGAGACACGCCAGCCTCAGCAGCGGCGGGGTCACCCCTCCCAACTGCAGCGTGAGGGCCATCAAGACTCCCCAGAAGAGCAGTTGCCCCACCAGGGTGAGCCGGCCGTTGAGCAGATCGTCGAACCACAAGATCGGCGGATGCTCGAGCGCCGTCATGAAGAACGACCAGCGTCGCCGGGGGGCCATCTCACGCGCTCCTGCGCCGAATGTCACGCCAGACAGAGAATCTCGCCCTGCCCCCAGTTCCTCGCCAGCAGCTACTCGCCAGCAGCCAGGTCGTCCTCGTTCACAATCGGGCCGCGCTGTTCGAACTCTTCCCCCGTGGCGAACAGCCCGGGAACGGTCTGCGAGGGGGGGAAGTCATCGAGCCCCTCCTCGCTCCCCCGCAGTTGGCCCAGGTAGTACAGGATCAGGTTCCGACTGGGCGATTCGGGATTGGCCGCCAGGGCCTGCTCAAACTCCCGCTGTGCGGACGCCAGCTGCCCCTGCTCCAGCAGGATCAGCGCGATGCTCAGGCGGGCGTCGCAGATCACTTCCGGCCGCTGCAGGTACCAGCTGGCGGTCGACCGCGCCGTCGCCACCGGCCAGCCATCCAGCCCCGCCGGCCTCGGGACCGAACTGGTCAGCAGGCTCCACAGCGCGTTGCGGGTCACGTCATCGGCCTTCGTGCTCCACAGGGTCTGGGCCCGCGGATAGTCGGCGTGCGCCAGGTTCGCGAACGCGACCGGGTCCTGCCAGTTCGACTGCCGCGACTCCTGGGCGGCGGGGGCGAATGTCTCGGCGTTCATGTACGCCTCTTCGACCTGGCCCGCCTCCTGCTGGAACACAATCCGCAACTGCTCGGCCCCCAGGTTCCCCGTCCGCTGCTCGCTCTCTTCGGTGAGCGCGGCGACCGCCTTCAGCACAAACCCCTGCTGGGCCAACTGGATCGCCCGCTCGAGGGGCTTCAGCCCCTGTTGCTGATACTGCAGATCGGCCTCGTCCGCCGCCGCCACCTTTTTCTTCAACTCGCGGATCCGTCCTTCCAAAGAGAGCATCTGCTCGGCGTCGATCTCGGCCTCCAGGGGCTTCAAGATGTCGTACATCTTCTGCTGGTGCCGCAGCTCCAGGTCAATCCGGTTCGCCCGGGCGTACTGGCCAGCCAGCAGCTCGTGCACATCGAGTGCCTCGGGCTCGGCGACCAGTGCCTGGTTGAACGCCGCAATCGACTGGAAGTACCGCAACCCCCCCGTCGCCGCCCGCGAGGGGGCGGTCGAATAGTTCGCCTCCCACAGGCCCAACACCGCGTACGCCTCGCCCAGCACCCGGTATCCCCAGAACGAATCGGGGTCGTCCTGCAACCCCTCCTGGGCCTTGCGCACCGCCAGCAGCGCGAGCGCGGCCCGCGAATCGAGGTACCGCGCGGGAAGACTGGGCATCGCCCCCCGTTCGTCACCAATCGGCAGCGTCGCCATCCGCACGTACTGCAGCGACTGCTGGATCGCCGGGGAAATCTCCCGCCGCTGCGACCACAGGTACCGCTGGTAGAAACTGGGCGACTGCACCCACCGCGATCGTGCCGACAAAAACGTTCCCCCCGTCTGGAACGCCAACTGCTTGAAGTCGACCGCCCGCTCTTTCAAAAACTCCTGCAACTTGGGGTTCTCGAGGTCGGTCCGATACAGCACCGCACAGCCCGCCCCCAGGTCGGTCAGTTCAAAGTCGGCCGGCTTCAGGCTCATCAGGTCGCACAGTGCCCCATACTCGGCCGACCCCGACCCACCCGCCGACAACCGCACCAGCAGGTGCGTCACCCCGTACCGGTCCAGAACCTCCCGCCACGTCTTCCGAGATTCGAGCGCCAGTTGCCGGCGCAGCCGCTCATCCTCGGCAGAGACTCCGCCCCCCACTCCTCCCGCGCGGGACCCTCCGCTCCGCTGGCTCCCCTGCAGGCTCCCCCCGGCTATCGGTCGCATCACCGACCGCACCCGCTGGTGCGTCGCCAGCAGGTTCTGCTCGAGGTCGCGGTGGTGGTACAGCGCGAACCGCGTGTCGGCGAACGGCTTCTGTCCCAGCCAGATCAGCACGTCGCCATGTTCCAGCGCGAAGTTGAACGGACGGTCGTCGAAACTCCGAAGCTCCTCGGCTGCCGCAGGCGCCCCCGGCCGACCGGCGGGGGGTGCCGCCGCGGTCTTGGCCGGTTCGCTCCCGGCGGCCCCCGGCTCTCCCTCGGCGGGCTCATTTGGGGCGGCGGCAGCGTCCTGGGTGGGCAGCCCCACCAACCGGGCCTGCAGATCGCCCACCATGCTCGCGAGATTGTTGTCGAGGCCAAACCCGGGCTGCGCAGCCGAGGGCTCGCGCAGCCGCCCCGTTCCACCAAAGAACGCCAGCGCCGCCAGGGCCGCCACGGTCGCGGCCCGCCCCCCGCGCGACCACGTCAGTTCCAGCTTGCCCGTCCCGTACTCCTGCCGGCAGTTCGCCGCGTACCACCGCTGCCCCATCAACGCGGCCACAATGCCCGCCACCAGGGCCGCCGCGGGGAACTCGCGCATCGCCAGTGCCGCCGCCACCAGCATCCCCAGCAGGGCCAGTGCCTCTCCCCACACCACCCGCCGGAAGTTCAGCGCGATCAGGCTGATCGCCGCGAGGATCACCGCCAGGCCGGCAGCCCGGGCTCGGGCCGACGCCTCCCGCAAGTCGAAGTTCTCGAACAGCGCCCCGTACCAGACCGGGAAGTAGTTCGACTGGGGGAGATACACCTGCCGGGGATTGTCAGGGTTCACATACACCTGCGAGGCGAACTCCCGGACCGCCGGGTACTCGCTCCCATAGATCAGGTTGACCGAGCCCAGCGAATGCACGTGCCACGGATGCACCAGCAGCGCCAACAGGCAGGCTCCCGTCACCTGCAGCAGGTGTCGCCGGCCCGCGGCAGGCAGCACCTCCAGCGTCCCCAGCCGGGGGCCCAGCAGTTCTCCCACCGCATACAGGGCCAGGCACCCCACCCCCAGGTAGGCGCGGGAATCGAGGTTGCCCCAGGCCACGAACACGGGAACCAGCCACCACAGGTTGCCCGACAGTGCCGGGGGACTTTCCGCGGCGCTTCCAGCCGCGTCATTCCCACCGACCTCCCCGGCCATCCGCTGGCGGTAGCGGTTCAGCCCCCAGAAGAGCACGGCCAGCCCGAGGAAGGTGATCAACGTCGGTTGGGCCATCAGCCGCTGGTGACAGGCGAGCAGCGCCAGTGCCCCACACACTGCCGTCCACCAGGTCGGACTGTTCCGCCGGGAGGTGTGCACCACCAGCCCGAAGGTAAGTGCCACCAGCACCGCCTTGAACGCCGACAGACCGGCGAAGCCCGCGACGGTGTGCACCAGCCCGACCACCAGGTCGAACAGCCAGGAGAGGTTGTACCAGGGACGATCGGTCGCCGTGGACGAAAAGACATCGGTCCGCGGGGGGAGCACGCCGTGACTGGCGAGGTATTGCCCGGTCTTGACGTGCACCAGTGTCGGGGCTTCGCCAATCTTGGTCGCCCCCAGCAGGAACGCGGCGAAAATCACCGCCCACCGCAGCATGAAGTCGCCGCGGATCGCCTCGTCTTCCACCAGCTCGGGGGTCAGTTCTTCGTAATCTTCGAAGTCTTCCGAGGTTTCGGCCGGAGGGGCAGTGGCAGCGTCACCTCCAGCGACCGGCGGCACCTCGCCCCCGGCGGAGTGCCCAGCCTCGGGGGTCGTGGGGCCAGGGGAAGCGGGGCCGGGGGTGGCAGAGGCCCCAGCCAAGGCGGAGATCCGATCCCGTTCAGGGTGGGCAGACTCGGGAGTTTCGGGAGGTGTCACGCTGAATGCTCGCAGAACCGAGGCGGTCGCCCCCCGGTTCGGCCCAACTCAAGAGTCGGGCCCGGAGGGGCTGGCGGACCGGAGGAGCCCGCCAGATCGGAAGAGGGGAGTGGTGCCGGGACCTCAGATTCTACGCAGTTCCCCCCAGAAATGTGGGAAACTCCCCCAGCAACGCGATGCTATGGCGATGACCAAACCAGGGTCAAGCCGACCGACCACCCCGGCAGACGCTCCGAAGTGCCGTTTTGCCCACAAAAAAAGCGTATTCAGCCCAATTTGCGGCGCTGTCCTGGCGAACGTTGGGCGTCCGCCCAATGGTGGACGCGTGGCCCAACCAGCCCCGCGCGGCACGCCGCACGGGCCGGCAAATCCCCCCTCGCAAAACGGGTCGAGCTGCGTGGCAACCGCAGGGCAACACGGGCGTCGTTCTCGCGTGGCCCATTGCCACCAGCCAGCTGACGCTGTCCGTTCGCCTGGCATCGACCTCACCCCGGCTGGCAATCAGTCGTCGCCGGTTGCCTGTTTCGGCTACAACCCACTTCGCCCGGTCCCTCAGTCACGCCCGGCGACGTTCCCTCTTGCCCCCCACAGCCCCCGATGGCCCACACCGACCTCACCCCTCCCGATCCACAGCCCATTCTCGATCTCGTCGAGGGATTCCGCCGGTCGAAAGTGCTGTTCGCCGCCGTTGAACTGGGGGTCTTCGATCAACTCGCCCAGGGCCCCGCCTCGGCTGCCGCGCTCGCCGCAGACCTCCGCTGCGACGCCGACGCGCTCGAACGCCTCCTCTCGGCCTGCGTCCACGCCGGGCTGCTCGAATCCCACGGCCGCCAGTACCGCAACTCCCCCGCCACCACCCACTACCTCTGCCAGCACAGCGACCAGCGCGTCACAGGCTACGTGCGGTACTCCAACAACGTGCTGTGGCAGCTCTGGGGCAAGCTCGAAGACGCGGTCCGCGAGGGAACCCACCGCTGGAAACAGGTCTTTGGCAGCGACGGTCCCATCTTCGATCAGTTCTTCGCCACCGAGGGACAGAAGCGGGAGTTCCTGCTCGGCATGCACGGCTATGGCTGCCTCAGCTCCCCTGAAGTGGTCCAGGCGTTCGATCTCTCCCGCTTCCGTCGCCTGATCGACCTGGGAGGGGCCACGGGACACCTCGCCGTCGCGGCGATCCGCCGCTATCCGCAGCTTGAGGCGGCTGTGTTCGAGCTCCCGACAGCAGCCAGCTTCACCCGCGAGATGCTCGCTCAAGCCGGGGCGGCCGAACGAGTCGCCGTGCTTGAGGGAGACTTCTTCCGCGATGAACTTCCCGCCGGCGACCTGTTCGCCCTGGGCCGGATTGTGCACGACTGGGGGCCCGAGCAGGTCGCGCACCTGCTGTCGCGCATTTACGCTCGGCTCTCCCCGGGCGGAGCCATCCTGCTCGCCGAAAAAATTGTCTGGGAAGACAGGAGCGGACCACGATGGGCCTTGCTGCAGAGCCTCAACATGCTGGTCTGCACAGAGGGAAAAGAGCGAACGCTCAGTGAATACGCCCGACTGCTCGAGACCGCCGGGTTTCGCGAGATCCAGGGTCGCCGCACCGGCAGCCCCCTCGACGCAATTCTCGCCATCAAGCCACAGGCGTGAACCCAGTGCGGGCCAACCATCCCACAGGCCCGCTGCGCCCAACTGCTCGCGCCCGCTGCCTCGTGCCCGCTCCCGCGTGCCCGCTCGATCGTGCCCGCTCCCGCGTGTGCCGGGCTGTGTTCGCAGGTGACGTCAGAGTGGCCGCCACCCTGGCAGCCTCAGCCCCCGGCCGGGCCACGGTCGTCAGGCGTGACTGGTGCCTGCGTGATGGAGGGGGTCGGGCGGGGCGTCACTGGTGGCCAGCCACCAGGCGTCCCCCTGGTGGCGGAGGGCCAGCACGGCGACGTTCGGAATGCGAAAGCTGTGACGCCAGAGGGCGAACAGCGCCATCGACTTGTCGGTCGCCTGCAACTGCCCGGTCAGCACCTGCAGGGCCACCCCCCGCATGAACTGCTCGTGACTGAAGACCACCTGGAAGCCCCGCCAGTCGCGGGCCGCGTGCAGAAACTGCCGGACCCGCTCGACCAGGTCGGCGTAACTCTCACCCACCCCGCCATCGCGATGCAGCGGGTCTTGCCTGGCCCAGTACGCCTCGACCCGCGGAGCACGATCCTGCCAGGTCAGCTCCCGGTCCCCCGGGAAGTGGAGATAGCTGAACTCCTCCACGGGCATTTCAGCGGTCGGGACGTGGGGGAACTGAGCGAGCAGCGGTTCGGCGGTCTGGCGGGCGCGCAGAAACGGGGACCAGACAATCCGCTCGGGTGCTCGGGGCACGCGCTTCACGAATGAACGGGCCTGCAGCCATCCAAGTTCCGACAGCGGGATGGTCGGATAATTCGCCGCCGGGGCCCCCGCATTCGCCGTGCTCTGCGCATGCCGCACCAGCCAGATCACATCACTCGCCACGCCGCCATCCCTTCGTTCAAGTCCCGGTTGCTGATGCCCTTCCCAGCGACGGTCTCCCCGTCGATCTCATTGCCGTCGATCTCATCGCCGTCGAACTCATTGCAGCCGACCTGTTGGCCCTCCAACTGCTGGCAGTCGACCGCATCCCCCTGGCAGGGCGGCCTCCCCTGAGGTCAACCTGCGTTTAACCGCCGCGGTTCATCCAGGTAATCTGCAACTGCAGCACGGTGGCAATCGACACCCACAGAAAGTAGGGAACCTGCAGCACTGCCACCCACCGGGCCAGTGGCCAGATCGTCACGATCAGCCACACCAGCGTCCCCCAGACCACCACGATGTCGAGCGCGGCCAGCAGGTTGTTCTTCAACCCGAAGTGCACCAGCGGAAACGACAGGTTCGCCAGCAGGTTCAGCCCGAAGGGCAACGCCACCGCCCCCGGCAACCGCCCCAGGCTGCACCGCCAGAAGACCCACCCAAACGTCACCGCGATGATCGGGTACAGGATCTGCCAGATCGTTCCAATGGTGGCGGGCTGTGGCGTCCAACTCGGCTTGTTGAGCGCGTTGTACCACTCCATGAAGGTCATGTCACTTCTCATCGGCGGTGACCTCGGGGTGGGTTGGCCACCGCGACCGGAGTCCCCCCCCGGCACAGCCGTTATACTCCCCCAGCCCCCCCCCGGCCAACACTGACCGCGGGGGCCCGTGCCGCGCTCCGCCGGCCTCACCAGCCCCCGTTCGCCCCGCCCCGCTCCCGACCAGCAAGGAACGCCCTCTTGGCCGACACGTTGTCTCGAACCGCCGTCTGGTCGCGGTGCCGGGCGTATCGCTTTCAACTCGTCATCCGCTGGCAATCGGGCCCGCTTGCCAATTGGGTGATGCTGAACCCCAGCACCGCCGACGAATACCAGAACGACCCCACCGTCGAGCGGGTCGAACGCCGCTGCCGGGAGGGAGGCTTTGGCGGGGTGATTGTCACCAACATCTTCGGCTATCGCTCCACCGCCCCCCAGCGGCTGTATGAGCTGGACGACCCCATTGGCCGGCCGAACAACCGCTGGATTCTGAACTCAGCCCGCGAGGCGGTCGAAGTGGTGTGCGCCTGGGGAACCCACGGGGCGCACCTGGGGCGGGGAGAGCAGGTCCGCCGACTGCTCACCCGGGCGGGAATCCCGCTGAAAGTGCTGCACCTGACCGCCGGGGGAGAACCCGTGCATCCGCTCTATCAGCCCTACACCCGCCAGCCCCGCCCGTGGTCGCTGGATGC
>CAIUHT010000374.1 GCA_903898975.1 uncultured Planctomycetaceae bacterium | reverse complement strand
TCTTCAGTTCGATCGCCCGGCGAACCGCTTCATAAGATTTGCGAAAGATGTAGCGGGCACGTTCAAGCGTGCCGAACAGGTTGGAGACCATCGGAAACTCACACCCCCGAACCCGCCTGAAGAGGATCGCGGGCCCTCCTGACAAGTACACGCGCCGCTGGATCTCCGCCAATTCCAGCTCTGGGCTCAAGTCGTCATCGACTTGGATGAGTTGGCCGACGGCGGCCAGATCTTCGGTGATTTGCTGCAACGAAGCCATGAGAGTCAATCAGGGAGTGCGAGACACAGAGACACATCAATTGTAGGTTTGTCGAACCGAAACGACCTGAGCTGTCTCGACCCGCACCGCTTGACAGCACCACCTGACGGGCTATCAAATCGACCGATAGAAGAGGTTTATACCGACCCGTGCTGCCGGGCCACCTGTGGCCAACCGGTTGCTCTTGAATGCGGAAAGCTCCCTGGCGGATGGCTTGGCGACGAACCCGTTCTTGTCGCGCAGATTCTTCCTGGGGCAGCCCGGACAAGTCCGGATGGTGACCGGAGGAGACAGCGGACCAGGAGTCGGTGAGGCACTGCGTTCGGCCGATGCATCGGCCACGATGCCGGCAATCACTCAACGAGGAGTCAGTGGCGTGCGAATCGAGAACCTGATCTGGGGCGTGGTGGCGACATTGGCCCTGCAGACTGGAGTCTGCGCCGATGAGGGAATGTGGGTGTTCAACAACCTCCCCCGACAACAGCTGAAAGAGCGGTACGGATTCGAGCCCACACCAGAGTGGGTCGAGCACATCATGCAGTCGGCCGTCCGGTTCAATTCCGGGGGCTCGGGCTCGTTCGTCTCGTCGGATGGTCTGGTTTTGACCAACCATCATGTGGGGGCCGAGACGTTGCAAAAGCTGAGCACTGCGGGAAACGATTACTACCGCGAGGGATTCTTGGCGCGGATGCCGGCCGAGGAACTCAAGGCTCCCGATCTCGAACTGAATGTTCTGCAATCGATCGAGGATGTCACCGAGAGGGTTGCCGGGGCGGTTCCAGCTGGGGCTGACGCTGCGACAGCCTTTGCGGCACGACGGGCGATCATAGCCACCATCGAGAAGGAGTCGCTCGAAAAGACAGGACTGCGCAGCGATGTGGTCACGCTTTACCAGGGGGGGCAGTACCATCTGTACCGCTACAAGAAATACACCGACATCAGGCTGGTGTGGGCTCCGGAATTCGCAATCGCGTTCTTTGGGGGAGATCCCGACAATTTCGAGTATCCCCGGTACGATCTCGATGCCTGCATTTTCAGGGCGTACGAGAATGACAAACCGGCACAGATCAAGCACTTTCTCAAGTGGAGTCGGCAGGGGAGTGCCGAGAATGAACTCGTATTTGTGGCGGGTCATCCCGGACGGACCGATAGGCTGAACACCCTGGCGGCGTTGAAGTTCAATCGCGACGTCCGAGCCCCGTTTGTGCTCGATCTGCTGCGGCGGATGGAGATCATGCTCCAGCAGTACAGCCAGCGTGGGGAGGAGCAGGCCCGAATCGCCAAAGAAGATCTGTTTGGTGTCCAGAATTCCCGCAAGGCCTACCTCGGCCAGCTGGCGGGGCTGCAGGACTCCACCCTGCTGGAGCGCAAGGCCACCGCCGAGCAGGCTGTGCGAGCCAAGGTTGAAGCCAATCCGGAGTGGCGCGAAAAGTACGGCTCGGCCTGGGCACGGGTTGAGCAGGCCAAGCAGGCCCATCGGCGGCTCATGCTGGAAAACTCGTTGCTTGAACAGGGCCGCGGATTCGGTGGGGGGCTCTTCGTAACCGCTCGCACGCTGGTGCGGATGGCCGCCGAAAGTGGCAAGCCGAACGCCCAGCGGTTGCCCGAGTATGGTGACGCGGCCCGGGCTTCGCTGGAACTGCAACTCTTCTCGGAAGCGCCGATTCACGATGACCTCGAACAGGTCAAACTGGCCGACGGACTTGCGTTGCTGGCTGAAAAGCTGGGGGGAGATCATCCGCTGGTGGTCAAGGTCCTGGGCGGAAAGGGACCAGCCACCCGGGCGGCCGAACTGTTGGCCGGCAGCCGACTCAAGGATGTCGCCGAGCGGAAGCGACTGGCAATGGGAGGTCTGACGGCGATCGATGCGAGCAACGATACCCTGGTGGCCCTCGCCAAACTGGTCGATCCGGAGGCACGGGCGATTCGCAAGCAGCTCGAAACCGAAGTGGTGGAGGTAGAGCGGCAAGCCTATGCCCAGATTGCCCAGGCACTGTTCGCCATCGAGGGGCCGAGCCGTTATCCGGACGCCACCTTCACGTTGCGGCTCTCGTTCGGCAAAGTCTCTGGCTACCAAGAGAACGGACAGACCGTCCCTCCCTTCACCACACTTGGAGGGGCTTTCGAACACGCACAGCGGCATGGCAGCAAGGCTCCCTGGGAATTGCCTCAGAGTTGGCTGGTCAAACGCCCAAAGCTGACACTCGATACCCCTTTCAACTTCGTGTCGACCTGTGACATCATCGGGGGGAACTCGGGGAGTCCTGTCATCAACCGCGAAGGTGAACTGGTCGGACTGATCTTCGACGGCAACATTCATTCTCTGGTGGGCGATTTCCTCTACGACGAGACGCAAAACCGCGCCGTTTCGGTGCACTCGAGCGCCATCCTGGAGGCTCTCCGGACCATCTACGCCGCGGGAGATCTCGCGGAGCGCCTCGGCAAGTGATCACCGTAACTGGTCAATCGCGACTCGCGGGAGTTTCTGCCCGGTTTGCCGCTGCTGGGGCTGCGGGATCAGATGACTATTCATACCTCAGAGCTGCGATCGGATCGAGTCGCGA
>CAIUHT010000373.1 GCA_903898975.1 uncultured Planctomycetaceae bacterium | reverse complement strand
TGGTCCGCCTGGGGTCCCGCCCTGAAGAGGTCTTCAGCCGGTTCGCCGGGGACACCCAGGCCATCCACGAACGAATCGACAGTCTCAAGGCCGGGTCGTCGCGGGCCAACATGCTGGCGGCGTTCACCCAGATCTTCGGCCCGCAGGCCCCGCCCCGCGACAAGCCGGTGGTGTACCTGCTGAGCGACGGGCAAGAGACCGGCTGGCGTGAACTGAAGAGCCAGGCCCTCCCCCGGCTGCTCCCCGAAGGCTCGCAGCTGCACGTGGTGCAGTGTGGGTCGAACGCCCCGCTGTCGAATCGGGGAATTGTGGGCGACGCCCCCCGCCAGGTGCGGGCGACGGTCGGGCTGCCGCTCAAGCTGCGGCCCCGGGTGGTCAATCATTCCGACACCGAATCGGCGGATGTGCTGGTGAGCGTGCAGCTGGACGACCGGGAGATCGCCCGTCCCGGACTGCTGCTCAAGCCGGGCGAAACCGCCTCGGCCGAGGTCATCCACACCCCGACCGAGCCTGGTGTCTACCAGGGGAGGTTCGTGCTGGAACGCCCCGATGCCGGGCTCGAGGATGGCTTCCCCGACGACGACAACTGGCTGTTCACCCTGGTGGTCTCGGAGCCACTGCGGGTGCTGCTGGTGAACGGCGCTCCAGCCGCCGACCCCTTCGACTCGGAAACGCTGTTCCTCAAGACGGCGCTCGCCGCGCCGACGGAAGACGAACTGCTCGCCGCAAATGGAGGCGTCCCCCCGGGGGGGCCCAATGCGGGGACCCCGCCAGGACAGGCGCCCGCTGCCAACAACCCCGGCCAGGCCGGCGGGCGGGTCGAATACGCCCAGTCGCTGCTCGTCACCGAGATCGACGAGGGGAAGCTGAATGAAGAGGCGCTCAAGGGAGTTGGGGTGGTGGTGCTGGCCAACTGCGGTCAACTCAACGGCAATCAGTTCACGATGGTCAGGAACCATGTGAATGGCGGGGGTGGGCTGCTGGTGTTCCCCGGCGACAAGGTCAACCCCAAGCAATACAACGAGCAGTTCTTCACCATTCCCAACGCCGGGGGGAAGCGGTTCACCGCGCTGCAGTTGGGGGCCCCGACGGGGAATGCCGCCGACAATCGGCAGTTCGTCCGCCTGGCAGGCGAGTCGCTCGATTTCGGGCACCCGGTGTTGCAGGTGTTTGACGCCCCCCGGGCGAAGTACCTGGCGGGGGCGCGATTCTACCGTCACTTCCCGGCGGAAGTGCCTCCGGGAGACGACCCGCAGCGGGCGTACCATGTGCTGGCGCGGTACGGGGACGAGAGCCCGGCACTGGTCGAGTCACGGTTTGGAGAAGGGCGCATGCTGCTGGCGACGTTCCCCGCCAGTGGGCAGTGGTCCAACCTGCCGCTGCGGCCCGAGTTTGTGCCCCTGGTGCTGCGGATGGTGCAGCACGTGGAGCAGCGGGCGACGGTCGAGTCTCCCTCGGTGGTCGCTCCGGGAACGAAGGCCGAAATCGCCGTCGCCCGCGAGTGGGAACCGGTGCAGGGAAAGGTGACCGACCCGGCGGGACGGGAAGCCCCGCTCGAGTTTCTGCAGTCGGGCAGCCGCTTTCTGGCCGCGGTCGAACAGACCGGCGAGAAGGGGTTCTACCAGGTCGACGTGCAGGGCCGCACGGGGGATGAACCTCGGCGGGGGGAAGCTCGCTTCGCTGTGAATCTCTCGCCCGATGAATCGAACTTCAAACGGCTTGCCGAGGACGATCTGAAAGGGCTGTTCCCCGAGACCGAGGTGACCTTCTTCGACGCCTCGGCCGAGGCTCAGCAGGAGTTTGGCCGGGTCGGCGGGGAGGCCCGCGAGATCTGGCGCTGGCTGATCGCGCTGATGTTCCTGGTGATTGCCGGGGAATTCTGGCTCTCGACCCTCGGGGGTCGCCGACCGGAAACCACCACGGACGATGACGAAGGCGACACCATCCCGTGGTGGAATCCCGCTGGCTGGGTGGGGCGAGCCACCGGGTCCGCCACCCCGGGAGAAGCCCCGGGCTGATCGTCCCTCAACGGACTGGCCCCCAACCGACTGGTGTCAAACCGACTGGCCCGCAGCCCCCTGCGAAAAGTCGACTCTGCTGCGTGCTGTTGCTCTTCTGCCTCCTGCTGTTGAACTCCCGTCTCCTTTGCGGTTCCTCTCTCCCTTCCGGGTGATGTCATGTCGAATCCCGCCGAGCAGCCTCTCCACGCCGGCAGTCCGCCGTCGGCTCCCGACATTTCCCCCATCCGCCGCCTGATTGCCCAGGTGCGGCGGTTGCTGCGGTCCAGCTGGGTGGCGACCGGGCTGGGCATCACCCTGGCGCTGCTGTTTGGCGTGCTGGTGGCCGCCGCGCTGCTGGACCTCGTCATGCCCTTGCCGGTTCCCCTCCGGCTTTTGGCCCTGCTGGCGGTGGTCATTCCCGCGGCGATCGCCTGCTGGTCGGGAGTGATTCGTCCGCTGTTTCGGCGGATGTCTCCCGTGCGGGTGGCCCGGGTGATCGAGCCGCATCTTCCCAAGATTCACAACCGCCTCGTGAGCGTGGTCGATCTCGACCAGCCCCAGGCGCGGGAGAAATTCTCGGGGGCGTTTCACCAGCGACTGGTGCGCGAGACCCTCGAACGGATCAAGTCGTTCGCGCCGAGCCGGGTGATCAACTTCCAGACCCTCCGGCGGGCGGCGGTTGCCGCGCTGCTGGCGGTGGGGGCGTTTGTCGGGGCGTTCGCGCTGTTCTCAGACCGGCTCCCCACGGCGGTCGCGCGGATCTTTCAACCGTTCGCCGACATTCCCCCCGCCACCGGGGTGACCTTCGACGTCGAACCGAAGAACACCAAGTCGCTGCGGGGCGACCCGATCGAACTGGCCGCCCGCGTGACCAAGGGAGAGCCCGAGGGGTTGCGGGCCGAGGTGAGGCTGCTGACCAGTGGCCAGACAATCTGGCACGACCTGGAGGCTCCCCGCGCGGCGGCCAATGCCCCCGCCACGGGTGCAGGCCAGGTGGCCGATGGTGACGAGGAGACCGAGGGGGCAGCGACCGCGGCGGGTCCCCGGCACAGCATCACGCTGGCTGGCATTGATGAGTCGTTCGAGTACCGCATTCATGGGGGGGGCACCTGGAGCCCCAAGTACCGGGTCGAGATGCTCGACCGCCCGCGGATTGTCGATGTGCAGTCGGCGTTGCATTACCCCCAGTACATGGGGATTGCCGAGCCGCGGGTCAACCCGCCCCTGCAGTTGGACGTGACCGGGCCGGAAGAAAGCCAGGTCGAGGTGCGGGTCGCCACGGCGGGCGATGTCTCGGAGGGGCAGATCGAGTTGCTGGACGCGCGGGTTCAGCAGGTGGAAGTGGCCGAGCGCGTGGAGCGGG
>CAIUHT010000372.1 GCA_903898975.1 uncultured Planctomycetaceae bacterium | reverse complement strand
GTGCCCACGCGGGGAGTCACTGACGAAGTCGTCGCGCACCACCTGGTCCAGAAGGCGATCGCTGAGCATGTCCAATTGGAATTGCTGGAAGGGCTGCGCCGCCGGTCCCCGCGAAATCCAGCGGTGCGGGACTTGGTCATCGAACTGGGACTGCACATCCCGCCGGAGCCCGACGAGGACGCTCCGACGATCGAACGCGCCAGCCTGCATGTGCCCAGGGCTCCCGTGTGGAAGTCGATCGACCTTGGGTGGGTCTGGCCCGTCGCAGGACGAACAAGAGAAATTGATCAGTTGCGGGCCCTGCTTTCAGGGCAGATTCCGCAACGCCTTGTCACGCTGGTTGGCCCTGAGGATCAGGGGAAATCTTTCCTTGTCCGCAACCTGAGTTGTTACGCCGACCACATCGGCTTGCGGCACAGCGTGATAAAGCTTACTCGCGAAACTTTGCTCGAAGTCATTCATCGCACATGGATCGCGGATCTACCCAGTGTATTCTGCAGCGCTTCAGCGGCCGCCCATGGCGATCGTTCGGCTGTAACCGTGCCGACTGAGGTCATCGCAGACTTGGTGCGGGTTGATCTGCCGACTCTGCTGATCATTGATGAGTACGAGGCTGCGTCGGACGAGATTCGACACTGGTTCGAACAGACCTTGTTGCCGCGAGTCCTGAAGAATGACCTGGTGATAATCGTCTTCGCGGGCAATCGCGTGCCCCCAGTCCCCATGGAAAATAGTGGCGCGCGGTGGCTTGCACTCACGATGGGTGCGTTGACCACGACGGAGTGGTTGACCTTCGGGCAGCGGCATCTGGCCGCCCCGTGGCTGACGTTGAACCAGGTCGAAACACACTATTTGAGAGCCAGCGGAGTTCCTGCCGCGGTTGTGGAGAGACTTCGCCGATTTGTCGAAGATCACGACCTCCATCGACAAACTCCGACCCTCGCCCCAACAGCGTCGACCAATCCACGTCGTGAGCGGGCCCTGGAGCGCCTCGTTCGAGCGGGGAGCGATCCCAACCTCTGTGCCGCCGCGACCGTCGACTTGATCCTGGCAGACAGGCCGGAAGACTTCGCTCAAGCATTTGCGGCCGCGGCGATCTCCGTCGAATTCGACTGCGATTGGTTGGGGCGGATCCTCGCTTGCGACAACGCCTCGGCACAGCAGCACGAGCAGGAATTGCAGGGGCTCGCAATTGTTGAGTCACTGGGAGTGGGAGGCCGCTGGCGCGTCAAGGACCGATACCGCCGGGCCTGGCAAGCGCTCATGCAGGCCGAACAGCCCGAGGAGCTTCGCCAACTCGCCCGGCAAGCCGCCGCCATCTCCGACGGTACTGATCCCATCCAGGAAATTCGCCGGGTCCACTATGAGTTGCTCGCCAACGAAACCGAAGCGCCGCAAAAACTAGCCGACCTGCACGAGGATTGGCGGAATCAGGGCCGCATTGAGTTGAATCAGATTCTGGCGGGGGCTCTGGAAGAACTGGTGGAGCTTCCCTTCCTGTCACCAGCGGCCCGCAGTCGCGTGCTGTCCTGTCTCGTTGCGGCGCGAGGCACGACCGTCGATGAAAGCCAGGCGGGGAGTGGCCGCTGGACTTTGAAACGCAAGCTGGAACTGGCCAAAGCCGCTCTCCAGTCGGCAGAGGCCTCCGGCGATTTGTGGGCTCAAGTCGATGCACAGGACCTGATCGGCGATTTGAACCACGCAGGCGGCGACCTCAACGAAGCTCTCCAGTGCTACTTGGCCGAAAGAAAGGCCCTGGAGCGGCAACCTCTGGCCATCCGTAGTACTTCGAAATGGCAGCGCGACCTGTCGGTCTCGCACAACAATGTCGGCGGTGTCTACCAGGCGCAGGGGAACCTGCCGGGGGCCCTGCGGGAGTTCGAGGCCGGAAAGCAAATCATGCAGCGGCTGACCGAACT
>CAIUHT010000371.1 GCA_903898975.1 uncultured Planctomycetaceae bacterium | reverse complement strand
TGGGCACTGTATGCACCGGGGGTGATTCCTCAGACCCCCATCCCCGAGCCCAGCACCGGCGTGCTGGCGGGGCTCTCACTCGCGACCTTCGCCCTGGTGCGTCGCTACCGCGCCCCCCGCGGTCACTAACCGCACTCCCGGCCCAGCGCACGGTTGGGACGTCGGCCCAACACCACGTCCCAACCCAACGCCTCCCCCCGAGCGGTTATCCGCGATCCAGCGGACTTGAACGAACCCCCCCGAGCTTGGTGGCGATCGGAGAGACCTCGAACAAATTGGTTTCGAGGTAGTTCCGATCGCGGCCAGCCTCGGGGTGGTTGTGCTTGAGTGCGATTCCAGTTGCGATGGACTTCGCCTCCGCACGCGGTTCTTGCCGAATCGCTCGTGGTGTTGGTCGTGGCGCGGGTTCACCATTCGATCGAGAGCCGGCAGGGGACGGCGAAACAATTGATGACCCTGGAGTCACGACTTCCCGGATCGGTCGCCCCCTGTCGCTGTGACCGTCGCCTTGACCGGCGCACCCCGCCGTGTCGGCTCCGATTCCACGGTGTGACGCCGGAGACCGCCGGAACCTTGTTTCAATTCGGCCAATCGTTAGGCTATCGTCTATCGCTCCCTTACGCAGAGGACTTCGAGACATGCGCGACTTTGATTACTCGGCTCCCACCTCGGTCGCCGAGGCGGTGCGGGTGCTGGGACAGCACAATGGCTCCGCCCGGCCGCTCGCCGGCGGGACCGATCTGATCGATCAGATCCGGATTGGCCGGCATCAGCCCGAACTGGTGGTCGATCTCAAGCGGTTGCCCGAACTCAACGTCCTCGAGGTCTCGGAGGCGGGACTGCGGCTGGGGGCGGCGGTCCCCTGTTGCCGCATCCGCGAAAATGCCGCGATCGTCCGGCACTACTCGGCCCTCGCCGACAGCGCCCGCATTATCGGCGGCATCCAGATTCAAAGCCGGGCGAGCGTCGGCGGGAACCTCTGCACCTCGGGCCCTGCGGGCGACTCCATCCCCTCGCTGATTGCCCTGGGGGCCAAGGCGGTGCTGACCGGTCCGGCGGGGACGCGGGAAGTTCCCGTCGAAGAGTTCTGCACCGGTCCGGGCAAGAACGTCCTGCAGCGGGGCGAGATTGTGGTCGAACTGCGGTTCCCCGGAGCGGTGCCGCACAGTGGCTCGCACTACCTGCGCTTCATCCCTCGGAATGAAATGGACATCGCGGTGGTGAGCGTCGGGGCGGCGGTGGTGCTCGACGCGACCGGGAAGAAGATCAAGTCGGCGCGGATCGCCGTGGGGGCGGTCGCCCCGACGCCGCTGTTCGCGAAGGAAGCGAGCGAACTGCTGGCGGGACAGGAAGCGGGTGAGGCGGCGTATCAGCGGGCAGCCGAGGCGGCCCGGGCGATCGCGCGGCCCATCGACGACATGCGGGGAACCAAGGAGTTCCGGGTGCATGTGACCGGAGTGCTGGTCCGCCGGGCGCTGGAAACCGCCGTGGCGCGGGCCCAGCACGGAGTCTAAACCGACGGGCCCGGCAGCGCATTGGCGTGGTGGCCAATTGGCCCAGTGCCCGATTGGCCGGCCGATGGGTCGACTGACACGCGACAACGACACGCGACTAATACAAGTGAAAACACAGGTTGCCGGCCCCGGTGGGGCGGGCGTTCTTTAAGGCGACAGCGCGATCATGGCGAAGAAACGGGTGGTCTCGACGACGGTCAATGGCCGAGCGGTGGAGTTCCTGTGTGAACCGCGACAGACCCTGCTGGAGGTGCTGCGGGACAACCTTGACCTGACGGGGACCAAGGAAGGTTGCTCGAACGGCAACTGCGGGGCCTGTACGGTGCTGATGAACGGCCGGCCGGTGGTGAGCTGCCTGGTGCTGGCCCTCGAGGCCGAGGGGGCGACGCTCGAAACCATCGAGGGGGTGGCGAAGGGGAGCGAACTCGACCCGATCCAGCAGGCGTTCCTGGAGAATGCCGCGCTGCAGTGCGGCATCTGCACGCCCGGCTTTGTGATGTCGTCGAAGGCGTTGCTGGCAGAGAACCCCGACCCGACGGAAGACGAGGTGCGGTTCTACCTGGCGGGGAACCTGTGCCGGTGCACCGGTTACGACAAGATTGTGCGGGCGGTGCTCGATGCCGCCCAGCGCAAAAAGAAGGCGGCCGCCGGCGCCCACTAGCCCCAACTTGCCGCCCGCCTGGGCCTGCCCCCCACCGCTTCGAATTCTTCCTCCCGCCGCGAGACTGGAACGATGTCAACCGCCGAACGCCCCGCCGCCCGCAAGTACAAGGTCATTGGTACCCGCCCCATCCGACACGACGGTGTCGACAAGGTGACGGGGCGGGCCAAGTACGGAGCCGACATTCACCCGACCGGCCTGCTGTACGGAGTGGTGCTGCGGAGTCCGCACGCCCACGCGAAGATCCGCTCGATCGACACCTCGGCGGCCGAGCAGATGCCAGGGGTGCGGGCTGTGGTCACGAACCGCGACCTGCTCGATCCCGGCGATCGGATGGTCGAACTGGGCGAAGGGGCGGTGAACCTGCGGCACCTCAACAACAACGTGCTGGCTCACGACAAGGTACTGTACCGGGGGCACGCGGTGGCGGCGGTCGCGGCCGACACCATTCACCAGGCCGAGGCGGCGGTGGCCAAGATCTGCGTCGACTACGAGGTGCTCCCCTCGGTCACGTGCGTGCAGGCGGCGATGCGCGCCGACGCGCCGCTGCTGCACTCAGACCTCGTGACCGACGACCTGGGGAAGAAGGGGACGAAGCCCAGCAACGTCGCCCGGCACTTCCGGTTCGAAAAGGGAGACATCGCCGAAGGGTTCAAGAAGGCGGTGAAGGTGATTGAGCGGGAGTTCAAGACGGCGACGGTGCACCAGGGGTACATCGAACCGCAGAACGCGACCGCGATGTGGAACGCCGACGGGCACATCACGGTCTGGTGCAGCACGCAGGGCAGCTTCACGGTCCGGCAACAGGTGGCCGAACTGGTCGGGGTGCCGATCTCGCACGTGAAGGTCGTGCCGATGGAGATCGGCGGCGG
>CAIUHT010000370.1 GCA_903898975.1 uncultured Planctomycetaceae bacterium | reverse complement strand
TTTGGCCACCCTCTCCCCGGGGGAGAGGGATCCGTTGGGGGCCGATTTGTTGGGGGGGGCTGCTCGTCCCCCCTCTCCCGCGCGTGCCGCCTGGCCAAGCGCGCTCAACTCCGTCGCGGGGGAGGGGCGGGGGTGGGGGAATATCAAGTTGTCGTTCGATTGACCCCGCACGAAGGGGACAGGCCTGTTGACCTCTCCGCCCGACCATGGTGAACGGCCCCTCCAGGGCCGGGCTCATCTTCCTGCCGAGACCCAGGCCTTCGGCCTGGGCTGAATAGAACGAGCCCTACACGCTGGAAAACCCGCCATGAAACCTCGCCCACTCATTTCCGCTGCCGCACCCTCGTTCATTTCAACAACCTTGCCAACGCTCCGCCGTAATCCAGTGGCTCTCTCCACCTTCCGCAAGGCCGGGAGTTATCCCAGCACGCGGCACCGAAAGAAACTGCAAAAAAAGCTGTGCAACCCGAAATGCGGACGCTAGTCTGGAAGGAACGTTCATGCTGCGATGGTTTTGGCGGACCTGCGATGGGTTGCAGTGCCCCCGGCGAGCCGGTCGAGCAAAGCGTGTAATCGGGGTATCTGGCCTGAATCCCCATTTGTGCGCTGGTCATTGGAGTCGGTTCTAGAGGAGATTTCCCATGTTGGTGCAGTCCTGGAAGAACCTGGTCGGACAGTGGCTCAATCGGTTTGAATCAATCCGGGGTTTGCGAACGGGGGGGCGGCGGCGACGCCCGGGACACCTGGCCCAGACCCGCTTCGCTCCCTGGTTCGAGAACCTCGAAACCCGGGTCCTCCTCGCTGGCGACTCGTTCGAAAGCAACGAGACCTGGCAGACAGCGAGCGACCTGGGGGTGATTCCCGGGGTTCACCGCGGGGCTCTCAGCATTGACGTGGTCGGCGACCACGACTGGTACACCTTCGAACTGCTCCGACCCGACGACCTCGCCTTCCAGATCGACTTCAATGCCACTGCGGGCAACCTGTCTTTTGACCTGGTCCAGGTCTCTGCCGGAACTCCGACCACGCTTCAATCGTCGATCGCCAACGCCACGGGGGCCGGAGTCCAGGCGGTCGGCCTGACTCCCGGCCGCTACTACCTGCACGTCTTTGGCGGGGGAAACACCAACACCTACAGCGTGGCGGTTGATCCCGCCTCGACCAGTTCGACCCGCGTGCTGTATGTCAACGATGGGCTCACGACCAACGACTATTACACTCTTGCGGCTGGCAGCACGACGAACAGCGGATTGAGCCCGCTCTCGCCCAAGGCCTCGATCCAGCAGTTGCTCGACAACTACACGCTTGGGCCGCAAGACCTCGTGGTGGTCGACACCGGCACCTACAGTGGCGCCGTGCTGGCGACTTCGGGCGACGAAGGTGTGATTTACGCCGGTTCACCGGGCACCAGTCGCCTGAACGCCACCTTCGAACTCGCTGACTCCGATTACAACACGCTCTACCGCCTGACCCTCGCGGGCCCGACCAAGGCCCTTTACATCCGCGGCACCACGGTCGATCCGACCACCAACACAACCGTGCAGTCAGTGCGGGTGCTCGCCTCCACGACGGGCATCCAGATCGACGGGGGCCGTGACCAGCTGATTGCCGACACCGTCATCGAAGGGGCTGGCAGCTATGGACTGTCGGTCTCGAACGCCGGGGCGGTGACCCTGCTGCGGTCCACCATCAGCCAGCGGAACTACGGCGCGTATTTCTACTACACGTCGCCCGTGGTCATCGACAGCAGCGACATCTCCGCTCTCACCTACGGGGTGTACTCCTACGGGGGGGCCGACCTGATCGTCACGAACACCGCGCTACACCATGCCCAGTACGGGCTGTACCGCACTGGTGGTGCCGTGCTGGCAACCGGCAACCGGATTTACAGCAACCAGG
>CAIUHT010000369.1 GCA_903898975.1 uncultured Planctomycetaceae bacterium | reverse complement strand
ACTCCCCCGGCACCGAGCCCCTCCGTGGCCAAGCCGACCCCGGCGCCGGCCCCGGCTCCGACGCTGCCCCCCATCGAGCGGCCTACGCGGCCGTTTGTCAGCGGGCGGCCCCCGGCCTTGAAGCTCCCGTCCCGGCAGCGTCCGGCCCCGGCCGCGACGCCCGCTGAGCAGGTCGTCGATGCCGGCCCCGGTGGCGATGTGATTGAGCCACCCGCCGTGATCACTCCGGCTCCGGTGGAAGAGGCCCCCGTGGCAGTTCCGGTCGAGCCGCCGCCCACGCGGGCGGAGGTCGAGACGGAAGCTGCCCCCGACGCGGCCTCAGCGCCGGGCGGGACGGCCCCAACAGCGGGTGAGTCGCCTGTCACCCCGGGGACGAAGCCGCCGTTGGCCCCAATGCGTCGCGAAGACTACGTGCACGCCTCGGGCTCAAGCCGGCGGGAGATGGTGGCGATCGGCTCGGTCTCGCGGTTGGCACCCGACAGCAAGAAGGCGAAGGCGCGGCCCATGCCCACGCTGCCGAAGC
The DNA here is from genome assembly GCA_903898975.1 of uncultured Planctomycetaceae bacterium. Taxonomy (GTDB): domain Bacteria; phylum Planctomycetota; class Planctomycetia; order Planctomycetales; family Planctomycetaceae; genus UBA10511. Next base: position 7,220 of record CAIUHT010000369.1, on the reverse strand, counting down.
TGGCCGAGCCCCCGCCGACCGCCAAGCCGGCTGCCCAGTCAACCCCCGTCGCCACCGGTCCCGCGCAGAAGCCCGAGATGCGGATCTCGCGGGACATGCTCGAAAAGACTCCGCTCCAGGAGCACATCAAGGCGCACAACCAGGAGAAAAAGCGTCGCCCGGGCGAAGAACCGGGCGAGGAGTTCTCCGAGGAAGCCAAGCGCGTCCCCGGGCGGGGTCCTGTCCGGCCGATGATCTCGGCAGGGGGCCTCGTCGCCGACCGCAAGACGGGCCGTCCGGCGCGGCGCGGTCGTTCGCGCGAAGAAGACGAAGATCTGGCGTCGATGCGTCTGCGACGGTCGCGTGGTGGCCGGCGTGGTTCGCAGACCCAGATGAAGAGTTCGGCTCAGATTGAGTTTCCGATCACGGTCCGGGGCCTCTCCGAGGCGATGGGTCGCCGGGCCAATGAGCTGATCGGCATGCTCATGAAGAAGGGGCAGATGCTGACGATCAACTCGTATCTCGAGGAAGATCAGGCCCTGGAGCTGGCACTCGAATGCGGTGTCGATCTGCAGATCGAACGCGAGAAAGATGTGGAAGAGCAGCTCGAAGAGTCGTTGCTGGGTGACGAGGGTTCGGAGCACCGTCAGCCCCGCCCCCCCATCGTCACCATCCTCGGGCACGTGGACCACGGGAAGACGACGCTGCTCGACCGCATTCGCTCGGCGAATGTGGCGGCCGGCGAATTCGGAGGCATCACGCAGCACATTGCCGCCTACCAGGTCCCGGTGGGTGACAAGCGGGTGACCTTCCTGGACACTCCCGGTCACGCGGCGTTCGCCGAGATGCGGGCCCGCGGTGCCAACGTCACCGACATCGCGGTCCTGGTGGTCGCGGCGAACGACGGTGTGATGCCCCAGACGATCGAGGCGTTGAATCACGCCCGGGCGGCGAATGTGCCGATCGTGGTGGCGATGAACAAGGTCGATCTGCCCGACCGGAACGAGCAGCGGGTGCTGCAGGAACTGGCGACGCACAACCTGCTGGCCGCCGAATGGGGTGGCGACACCGAAGTGGTGCGGACCTCGGGGGCGACGGGGCAGGGGGTCGATGACCTGCTGGAGACACTGCTGACCGTTGCCGAACTGGGAGAACTGACGGGGAACCCCGACAAGGGGGGCCACGGCGTCTGCCTCGAGGCGTTCCGCGACGAAGGCCGCGGGGTCCTGGTGTGGATGATTGTGCAGGACGGGTCGTTGAAGAAGGGGGATGTCGTGCTGTGCGGTTCGGCCCACGGGCGGATCCGCGCGATGTACGACGACCACGACCGCGAGGTGGAAGTGGCCGGTCCCTCGACCCCCGTCAAGGTGGCGGGACTCGACCGGGTTCCCGCCGCGGGCGACAAGTTCTACACGCTGGATGACATCGATGAGGCCCGCGAGATCGCCGAGGTCCGGCAGCAGCGGGGCCGCGAGGCTCAGCTGGCGCAACGGGGCCGGGTCCGCACGCTGCAGGAGATTCTGAGCCAGGCCGAGACGGGCGAAGTCCAGGAATTGCCGGTCATCATCAAGGCCGACACCCCGGGTTCGCTCGAGGCGATCAAGAGCGAGATCCTGAAGTTCCAGCACGCCGAGGTGCGGGTGCAGATCCTGCACGACGGTGTGGGTGGAGTGAACGAGAGCGACGTCTACCTGGCGAGTGCGTCCGGGGCGATTGTGCTGGCGTTCCACGTCGTGCCCGAGGATCGCGCCGAGTCGCTGGCCGAGCGGGAAGGGGTCGAGATTCGGCAGTACCAGATCATCTACGAGGTGACCGACGACATCCGAAAGGCACTGGAAGGGCTGTTGAAGCCCGAGGTGGTGCAGACCCGGACCGGGCGGGCCATCGTGCTGCAGACGTTCGACATCAGCCGGTTTGGCCGGGTGGCGGGCTGTCGGGTGTTGAATGGCCTGATCGAGCGTTCCAACCTGGTGCGGGTTGTTCGCGACCAGCGGATCCTGAACGAGTACAAGATCGCCTCGCTCAAGCGCGGGAAGGACGACTCGCGCGAAGTCCGCGAAGGGTTGGAGTGCGGCATTCGGCTGGAAGGCTTCGATGACGTGAAGGAGGGGGACATCCTCGAGGCGATCAAGGTCGAAGAGGTCAAACGCACGCTGTAAGCGGGACCGGCCTGGGGATGGAGGGGCCTGCCTCCATCCCGGACGCCGCCCGTCAGGAATCATTCATGAGTCGACGTACTGCCAAGGTCTCAGAGGCGATTCGAGAAATCGTCTCGACCACCATCCTGTTCGATCTGAAGGACCCGCGTGTCAAAAACGTGACGGTCCTGTGGGTCGATTCAGCTCCCGACCTGCGCAGTGCCCGCGTCTTTATTTCCGTCCGGGGTGAACCGAAAGAGCAGGCTTTGACCCTGCACGGGCTCAACTCGGCGCGGGGCTACGTGCAGTCGCAGATCGCCGACAAACTGGACCTGCGTTACACCCCGATCCTGCAATTTGTGCTCGACCCCGGAGCCAGGCAGGCGGCTGAGATTTCGTCGCTGCTGCGTTCGGCGATGGAGCAGACCAATCGCTCCTCCGCCGGTGAGGAGGCCGTTGGAAGCGATGTCGCAGCGGATGCAGACGACGGAGTCGAGGAGGCGGAAGAACTGGCAGGCGAGGAGGCAGGCGAACTGTCGGACGGGTTTGTGTCTGAGGGAGCGGCATCGGCTGGGACCGTGACGTCGCGGGGTTCGACCGCGGCAGTCGATGGCCCCGGCGCTCTCGGAATTGGCGAAGTCCCGTCGGAGTCGGGCGGACGGGACGCGAACCCACTCGAGGCTCCCCCCCGCGGGGCGCCGCAGTGATCGTTGTTATTGCAGGGGCTGCCCGGTCCCCCTCGTTGAGATCTTTGCCCTCCAGTCTGTCTCGTTGAGGTCTGTCAGGGACCAGCTGACTGTTTTCAGGATTGCCATGGTTGCCACATCCCGCTCCAAGCCCGTCGACAAGTCCGAGGTGCTGCGTCGGCTGACTGCACTGCTGAAGAAGACCTATCCCGGGCCCACCCCCCGCAAGGATCTTCCCGTCCTGGAGACGCTGCTGTTCGCGGTCTGCCTGGAAGACGCGACCGTCGAGCAGGCCGAGGTGGCGTATCAGCATCTGCTGAAGAGTTTTCCCGACCTGAACGAAGCCCGGGTCAGTTCGATCACCGAACTTCAGCATGTGATGGCGACGCAGTCTGACCCGGCCTGGCGGGCACTCCGCGTCAAGAACCTGCTGCAACATGCCTTCGACGCCCATTACGCGTTCGAATTGGAAGGGCTCAAGCGGAAGACCTCGGAACTCGCCATCAAGTCCCTGGGGAAGATTCCGGCCCTCAGTTGGTTTGTGCGTGGGTACGGCCTGCAGCAGGCGCTCGAGAGCCATGCATTGCCCATCGACTCCCGCATGTTGGGAGTGTTGGTCTGGCTGGCGCTCGTCGAGCCCGAGACGACAGCTGAGGAAGCCGCCGAGCAGTTGCGGTCGCATGTGCGAAAATCGGACGCGCCCCTGTTGGTCCATCTGCTCCGCTCGCTGGCGCACGACTCGCGCCGCAATCGGGTCTTCCAGCCGACCACGCGGGGGATTGAATGCGCCGCCACTGCCACCGAGGGACTGCATCGCCTCGAGGTGCTGATGACCAAGGGGCCCGCCAGTGTGCCCAAGGCGCAGCCTCGGCCCACTCCCCCCCCCGTCAAGGCGAGTTCAGGCAAGGGGGCTGCTGAGAAGGCTGCCACAGAAAAGCACGCCACAGACAAGCACGCCACAGACAAGCATGCCGCAGACAAGCACGCCACAGACAAGCATGCCACAGACAAGCTGATGGGCGAAAGGACGGCCCAAGAGAAGGCCACCCACGATCGGGGAGGCCAAGTTGGGGGGGGCCACGACAAGGCTTCCGCGGTCAAGGGACCTGCAAAAGCCGAGGGGGGAGCGGTGGCCAAGTCGGCCAGCCAGTCCACCGAACCGTCGCTGAATGGTTCGAAGAAGGCCGGGGCTGGGAAGGGAACCGAGAAGCATCACGCCGAGCGGCCCCACGGTGACCGGGCCTCCGTCGACGCGGGGAAGGGGGCAGCGGGCAAGGGAGCGGGCGTTCGTCCCGCCGCGCCGTCCGAGTCGGGGGCCAAGGGGTCGGTTGCCAAGCCGCTGTCGGGCAAGGGGGCTGCGGCGAAGCCCACTCAGGCCAAGGCGGGCCCTGCGGTGCGGTCCGCGGTGGCCGCCAAAGCGGGAACCAAGAGTCCTTCGGCCCGCAAGGAACCGGGCAAGTCCGCCCCCGCGGTCGCCAAGGGCAAGGGGGCCAGTGTCACTGGCAAGTCGGCCACGAAATCGGCGTCCGGCCGGGCTCCGGCGGGGAAGGCGACAGCGGGGGCAAAGCACCCTCCGAAGCGGAGCTAGTTGCCCACCTCACTGTGATCTCCGGAGGGAGGTCTGGCTCGTGGCTGAACATGGTTGAGTGAGGGGGTTGGGCGGGAAATCCGACGGTGTCTACAGTGTGTGCGTGAGGGTCCTGCAGGGAAGCGGAGCAGGGACTGAGACAAGCGGTCGTGGTGACAATCGGCAGCGGAGGAACGCGGCATGGATTCGACGCAGTGCGGGAAGTGGAGCATTCGGGCGGCCGGCGCGTGGCTGCCAGTCTGGCTGAGCCTCTGCCTGGGAGCGGGGCCGGCGGTCGGACAGCAGGCGGCGCCCCCCGCCACTCCTGCGGCCCCCCCCGCGGTCAAAATTCCCGGCCAGGAGTTGGAAGACCCCATCGAGAGCCTGCAGCCTGCGGAGCCCCGCACTGCGGCCGATGCGGCCCGCGTCGATGCACTGGGCTGGTTTGCCACCGGTCGAATCTTCCTCGGTCGCGGCGATCTGCCCGCCGCCTATCGCTCGTTTCAGCGGGCAGTCGAGAAAGACGACGGAATCCTGGCGGTTTATCGTCAGCTGATTCCGCTGGCGCTGCAGTTGAACCAGGCCGATCAGGCCGTGAAGTGGGTGCAGCGGGCCTCGGAACTCGCCCCCGACGACTTCGAGTGGCTGGTGCAATTGGCCGAACTCCAGATCCGCTCTGAGAACGTGGGCGGGGCGATTCAAAGCCTGGAGCGGGCGACGACTCTCAAGACACTCGACCCGAAGTCCACCCCCTATGTGGTGCTGAAGCATCAATTGGGGCAGTGGTACCTGGCGCTGCAGAGGTTTCCTGATGCCGCGCGGGTGCTGGAACCAGTCTACGAGGCGATTGTCGACCCGGCCCAGTACAAGCTGACCTCCCAGGTGCGGACACAGATTCTCTCGGGACTCAGCCTCGAGAAGTTCGGCGAGGTGTTTCTCGAGGGGAATCGTCCCGACCTGGCGCTGGCAGCCCTGACCCGGGCGACCGAAAAACGGACAACTCCGTCGGGGGACCTGCAGTTCCTGCTGGCCCGCGCCCATGCCCGCAACAATCAGCCCGAGCAGGCGCTGGGCGAACTCGAAAAATATCTGCAGGGGAAGCGGCAATCGCGCCGGCAGGCCCCCTACGAACTGCTGGCCGAGGTGCTGACAGCACAGAACCGCACCGCCGAGGTGATTCCCCGGCTGGAGAAGGCGGTGCAGGACGATCCGCGCAACCCGTTCCTCCAGGTCGCGCTCGCCGAGCGATATCTCGCCGCCGATCGCCTGGCCGAGGCCGAAGCCCAGTTCAAGAAGACCCTCGCAGTCGCCCCCGACGCACGGGGCTACGCTGGTTTGGCGGGGGTTTACCGACGGCAGAAGAAGGTTGGTGACCTGCTGGGGGCGTTGGCCGAGTCGTACGGCGAATCGGGGAGCCTGAAGCAGATTGAACGCGAGTTGCAGGCGCTGCTGAGCGACAAGCCCCTGGCGGTCGAGGTGGTCAAAGAGGGGCGGACGCTGTTTCAGGCCGAGGGGGCTCGCAAGAAGAAGTGGAACCTGGGCCAGGTCCTGGCCCACCTCGCCAGCGAGGCCCGCGAGACCGATGCGGCGGTCGAGTTCTACCGCCAGTTGCTGGTGCTCGCCGAGCCCGCCCGGCGCGACGACCTCTATGAGGAATACGGCGCGATGCTGATCGAAGCCCATCGGTATATCGATGCGGCTGACCTGTATCGCCAGGCGGCAGGGGCGGCGAATGACGAGCGTCAGCAGACGCAGTTCGCCTCGTCCGAGGCGTATGCTCTCGCCCTGGCCGGGCAATTCGAGAGGGCGAAGAACCAGATCCAGCAATTGATCAGTCGTCGCGATGGCAATCCCTCGCTGTTGTTCCGCGAAGCGTGGATTTACGCCCACGCCCGACAGTTCGACGAGGCAATCAATCGCTACGAGAAACTGATTCAACTGTTTGGATCGAACCCGCAGGTGGTGAGACTGGGGCGGTCCGGATTGTCCAACGCCTATGTCTCGAAGGGAGACTTGCGGCGGGGCGAACAGATTCTGGAAGAGTCTTACCGGGAGAGTCCCGACGACATCTCGCTCAACAACGACCTGGGCTACCTCTACGCCGACCAGGGAAAGAATCTCGAGCAAGCCGAAAAGATGATTCGCAAGGCCCTCGAAGCCGAGCCCGAGAACGGTGCCTATCTCGACAGTATGGGTTGGGTGCTGTTCCGGCTGGGACGGGCGGAGGAAGCGCTCACTTACGTTCAGAAGTCGGTCGATCGTGGCCAGGGGGTGGGCGATGAGACCATCCTGGACCACCTGGGTGATGTGCTCGACAAGCTGGGGCGGCAGACCGAGGCGGTGGCGAACTGGACCAAGGCGCTGCAGATGGCCCGCCAGGCCCCCTATGCCGACAGCACCTTCATTCAGAAGGTGGAGCAGAAGTTGAAGGCCCGCGATCAGCGCGGGGCTCTGCCCCCGATCAATCCGCGGGCTCCCTGAGGGAATTCCTGAGTTGGCTCCCGGGCCCGGCATGGTGCCGGGGTCAGTCGGGAGAGTTTGGTGTTTGTTCTTCTCGCGTCCGAGTCTCGACAGGTTTCGACATGGCCGGTCACTCCCATTCCGCCAACATCGCCATCCGCAAGGGGGCTCAAGACAAAAAACGTGGTGCGCTGTTCGGCAAGCTCAGCCGGGCGATCATGATTGCCGCCCGCAGTGGTGGCAGCGACACCGCGGTCAATTTGAAGCTGCGATATGCGATTGAAAAAGCTCGCGAAAACAGCATGCCCAAGGACAACATCGAGCGAGCCGTCAAGAAGGGCTGCGGCGAGCTGGATGGCGAGGACCTGGCCGAGCTGATTTACGAGGGGT